>NZ_JBEPEQ010000002.1:0-138415 GCF_040300925.1 Micromonospora sp. NPDC000207 | reverse complement strand
GGCCACCCACGACCGGGCCGCAGACGGGCCGGCCACCCACGACCGGGCCGCAGACGGGCCGGCCACCCACGACCGGGCCGCAGACGGGCCGGCCACCCACGACCGGGCCGCAGACGGGCCGGCCATCCACGACCGGGCCGCAGACGGGCGGGCCGGACAGGAGCGGATCCAGCATGAACGGGCGCTCGCCAGACTCGTCATGGGACGGATCGTCTACCTTCCGGGGACCGGGCCGAACCTGCGACAGGTCGACGCCCCGCTGAAGCTCGTCTACTACGCCATCACCGACGGGTGCAACCTGCGCTGCCCGTACTGCTACGCGTCGTCGGAGAAGCGCCGGCCTGGTGAGCTGTCCACCGCCGAGTCGCTGGACCTTGTCGAGCAGGCCGCCGAGCTGGGCGCCAAGGTGATCGTCTTCACCGGGGGCGAGCCGATGCTGCGCCGGGACCTCTTCGAGGTGGCCGGTCGGGTGCGGGAACTCGGGATGCAGGCGAACATCATCACCAACGCGACGCTGATCCGGAAGCCGGAGACGGCCCGACGGATCGCTGACACCTTCGCCACCGTCACCGTCAGCATCGACGGCGGGACGGCACAGACCCACGAGCGGACCCGGGGCGCGGGGACCTTCGCGAAGACCGTGGCCGCCCTGCGGATGCTCAACGGCGTCGGGGTCCGCCCGATGATCAATCACGTGGTCTCCGAGACCAACGTCGGGGAACTCGCCGACCTGGCGGAACTCTTCTCCGACATCGACGTCACCCACGTCAGGTTGATGCACCACAGCGGACTCGGGCGCGGGGCCGACGACGACTCGTCGTTCGGTTGGTCCGACTACCGGGCCGCGCACCGGTTCGTCTGGACCGACCCGAGGGCCAGCAACCTCCTGCCGGACGGCCCTCTCGGCCAACGTTCCTGCGCCACCCGGATCAACTGTGGGCTCGGCGGCAACGAGATCTACGTCGACTCCCTCGGTGACGTGTACCCGTGCAAGCTGGTCACCGAGAACCATCACAAGGTGGGCAACCTGCGCAAGGACAGCCTGCGGGACCTGTTCGGCACGCCGATCCTGGCGGATCTGCGGTCCAACGCGGTGTTCGCCGGGGAGAACCTCGCCGACTGCAGTCGCTGCTACATCCGGGGGGCGTGCGCCGGGGGGTGCCGGGCGTACCACATGGCCGCCACCGGTGATCTCAAACGCAACTCGCGGGCGCTCTGTCGGGTCCTGCGCCACCAGATGATCACCTCGATGTGGGTGAGCGCCGGTGCGGGCCGCGAGACGGTGCTCAGCGACGAGGACGAGGCGTTCCGGCCCCTGCTGGTGTCGACCGGTGAGGTCCATCCCGTGTACGAGGACTGGAAGGCCGAGGCCGCCCGGCTGACCGCGTCGGTCGACGTCCCGGCCGAGCCGACCCCGGCGTACCGGCGGCAGTTGCCTGTGACAGCGGTACGGAGGTCGTGATGGTGTGGGTGGTCAGTCCGAACGTCGTCTGGGTCGACTCGCCGGACGAGATCCAGCTGTACGACACCGACGCCGGTGAGTTCCAGACCCTCAACTCCACCGGGGCGGCGATCTGGCGGCACCTGGTCCGCGTCGGCGAGCAGGACGCCATCGTGGCCGGGCTCGCGGAGGAATTCGGAGCAGAGGATGACAACCAACGCGGCCTCATCGCCGACGACACGTCCCGTTTCCTCCGGCACCTCGCCGACCAGGGGATCATCCGTCCCCGGTCGACCGACCGACCAGCAGCACCGGCCACCGGTGACCCGACGACCGAGCGGTGACTCCGACGGCGTGTCGACTCTGTCGACCCGGATGGTCGACCTGATCGTCCACGGTCTGCGGACCGTCGGGCGGGCGATGCTGCCTGTCGGTGGCGTGAGCATGCTGCCGACTCTGCGTACCGGTGACCGGGTGGAGCTGTTCCCGGTCCCGCCCGGCGGGGTCGTCCCGGGTGACGTGGTGGCCTTCCGGTACCGCGACGAGTTGGTGCTGCACCGGGTGCACGCCCGACACGACGGGTGGCTGACGACGGCCGGGGACAGCCGGTCGCTGTTCGACCCACCGATACCTGTCACCGACGTGGTGGGGGTCGCCCGGGGTGTCCCGCCCCGACCCGACCCGCAGCCCTGGCGTCCCGCCGACCCGGGCACCGGCGCGCCGGTCACCGTCTGGATCGTCACCGACGACCGTCGGGCCGGGCCGCCGTCGGGGCTGCCGCCGGGGTGGCGGGTCCAGGTCCGGCCGGCGTACGGCATCGGGGTGACCGCGGACGTCCTTGCCGAACTCCGGGCGGAGCTGGCCGACCGCCCCTGCCTCGGGTTGACCGAACACGCCGTGCACGGTGTCGACGAGGTGGTCACCGGTCCGCTTCCGGCCGGCACCCAGATCGTCGTCGGATGCTCCTTCGGCCGCCTCGACGGGGACCTCCCCGGTCGGCTCCTGCCGCCGGAACTCGCCGACGTCCACCTGCGCACCGGACCGGCCCGGGTACGCGTCGACCCGTCGACAGCCCTGGCCACGCTGACCCGGGCGACGGAGAGGGTGGCGGGATGACTGCTGTGGTGGCCGCCGAGGGCCTGACCAAGAGGTACCGGGGGATGACCCGGCCCGCCCTGGCCGACCTGACCGTCACCGTCGGCGGGGCCGAGGTGGTCGGGCTCCTCGGGCCCAACGGTGCCGGTAAGACGACGCTGGTGAAGCTGGTCTGCGGGGTCACCTCCCGCTCCGAGGGTGACCTGAGGGTGTGCGGCGGGGACCCGGTCGCCGACGCGTCCCGGGTGAAGCAACAGGTGGCGGCGGTGCACCAGGCCGGGCCGATGGACAACATGCTGCCCGCCATCGACCAGGTGAAGGTCGCCGCCGCGTTCCGGGGGCTGCGGTGGCGTGACGTCCGGCCCCGGGCCGAGGAGATGCTCGCCCAGTTCGACCTGACCGACGTGGTCGGCCAGTTGGCGTTCACCCTCTCCGGTGGCCAGCGCCGACGGCTGCAACTGGTCAGGGCGTTGCTGACCGTGCCGAGCCTGCTCATCCTGGACGAGCCCTCCGCCGGGCTCGACGTGCAGGGCCGACGGCAGATGTGGGAGCTGATCGCCAAACTGAACGTGGAGCACGGCACCACGATCGTGTGGACCAGCCACTACATCGAGGAGATCGAACGCAACTGCTCCCGGGTGCTCATCGTGGACCGGGGGCGGCTGATCCGCGACGACACCCCTTCCGCCCTGGTCACCCGGTACGGCAGGCAGTCGGTGGTGGTGACCCTCCCCGACGTCGACGACCGGTCCCGCCTGGACGCACTCCTGCCGGTCGGCTCGGTCACCGCGACCGGGGAGACCACTGTGACAGTGGACTGCGACGCGCAGCTCGGGGCCGTCGTCGACCTGGTCCGGGGGGCCGCCGCCCGGGGCGCCACCATCGAGTTCCGGTCCCCGTCGTTGGAGGACGCCTACGTCGCCCTCGTCGACCAGGGCAGGGAGGGTACTGCCGGATGACCGCCACGACACCACCCGCCCCGGTCACCACACCACCGCCGACCCGACCCGCCCCGATCGGCCGGATCGCCCGAAGCGGGCTGCCGGCGGTGGCGTACCGCGAGTTCCTGCTGTTGACCCGGAACCGGACGAACCTGCTCCTGGCGGTCCTGCCGACCGCGATCTACCTGCTGCTGTTCGCCACCTCCCTGACCAACCTGGTCGGCAGCGTCACCTACCGGGGCACAGTCGTCGGGTACGCCGAGTTCGCCATCCCGGCGATCATGCTCTCGTCGATGCTCGCCGCGACCACCACCACCGGGACGTCCCTGTTCCAGGAGGAGATGGGCGGGATGTCGGTGGAGCTGTGGTCGTACCCGATGAGCCGGGCCGGTTACATCGCCGGGAAGATCGTGGCCACCACCGGTCTGGTGATCGTCCAGAGCCTGGCCGCCCTGCTGGTCGGGGTCGCCCTGTTCGACCTGGGATGGCCGATCGGCAACTGGCTCGCCCTCGGGGTCGGGACGGTGGTGGTCTCGTTGACGTTCAACGGGCTCTACCTGCTGATGGCCGCCTTCGTCAGGGACTTCCAACGGTTCATGGTGCTGATCAACGTGTTGGGTCCGTTCCTGCTCTTCTCCAGCCCGTCGTTCTATCCGGTGGAGCAGATGCCGACGGTCCTGCGCTGGCTGTCCACTGTCAACCCGGTCACGTACGGGATCTCCTGCCTGCGGGGTGGGGCGCTGTTCGGCTGGTCGGCGATGTGGCCGACGGCCCTGGCGATGCTCGTCGCCGCCTTCGCCGTCTTCACGGTCATCGCCGTGGTCCTGACCCGCCGCATCCGCGAACTCTGACCCCCTCCCCTCCCCTCCCCTCTCCCCGCCCCCGTTCTTCCCGGTGATCAAGGGATTTGCGTCATGATCAGCGCGAATTCTGACGCAAATCCCTTGATCAACCCTGCGAACCGGGTGGGGTGGCGGTGGGGTGGGGTGGCCGACGGGGCAGGGCGGTGGGGTCAGAGGAGGAGGAGGGTTTTGCCGACTCCGGTTCGGGACTCGATGGAGGCGTGCGCCTCGGCGGCCCGGTCCAGGGGGAACGTCTGCCCGACGACCGGCCGGATCCGCCCGTCGACGGCGAGGGCCATCATCTCCCCCGCCCACCCCAGCATGTTCGGCCCGAACCCGGGGAGCTGCTCGATCCCGATCACCTGGATCCGGCGTCGCCGCGCCTCCTCGGGGTCGATCACAGTGGGCCGACCGCTGGCCGCGCCGTGCACCGAGAACCGGCCGCCGACCGCTGTCACCTCGAAGGCGGCCCGACCGATCTCCCCACCGACCCCGTCGAAGACCAGGTCCGGGCCGGTCCCCCCGGTGGCGGCGCGAACCCGGTCGGTCCACCCCGGTTCGGAGTAGTCGACCGTCACGTCCGCCCCCAGTTCACCGACCAGGTCTAGTTTGCGCTGGCCCCGGGCCGCCCCGACGACCCGCGCCCCGGCCAGCCGGGCCAACTGGACCAGCAGGGTGCCCACCCCACCGGCCGCCGCCTCGACCAGGACCCACTCTCCGGACCGGATCCCCGCCCCCCGGGCCAGCCCCAGGGCGGCACTCCCGTTGCTGTGCAGTGCCACCGCCTCGGGCAGACCCAACCCGTCCGGCACCACCGCCAGGTCGGCCACCCCGGTCACCGCCCGCTCGGCGAACCCACCCATGTGTCCCGGGAGGTTGGCGAGGACCCGCCGTCCCACCCAATCCGACTCCACTCCGGCCCCGACCGCCGTCACCCGCCCGGCGACCACCGACCCCGGCACGTACGGCAGCTCCGGTCGGGCGTGCCACCTGTCGGCCCCCCGCCGGATCTGGGTCTCCACGAACGACATTCCTGCCACGGCCACCGTCACCAGAACCTGCCCCGGCCCGGCCACCGGCTCCGGCACCTCGGCCGACACCAGCACCTCCGGCCCCCCGAACCGGGTCACCTGCACAGCCCGCATCCGCTTCTCCTCCCGTCGAGTCGACCCACCGACACCTCGATCCGGCACCACGAGCTGCCGCGTCGAGCTGCCGCGTCGAGTTGTCACCTCGATCGGAACTCTCCACCGTCAACCACGAATGAGGTCAACCCCCGGAGGCGGTCCAGCGTGGTGCGGCTAGTGAAAATCCGGCGAGGTGTGCCCGGCGCGGCTTGGTGCGGCTGGCGAGGACCCCGTGAGGTCAACGCCCGGCGGTCCGGCGGGGTGCGGGGGCGACCAGCCGTCGGGGCTGGGCGACGGGAAGCTGATCGGTCCGCCGGACCGGCCTCGACTCCGGCCGGTGCAGCAGTTCCAGCCCCGCCGGGCGGACGAAGAGGTCCCGCTTGGCGACGGCGTTCCCCCGCCGGTCGAGGGCGTACCCGTGCAGCCACACCCACCCCTGATAGGTCAACCATTCCTCGATCACCCTGATCACCCGGAACGTCAGCGGTCGACGAAACTGCACCGAGGCGGCGCGTCCCACGCGTACCACGTCACCCGGCGTCGGCATCCCGTCCACCCTCCGCCTCCCCGACAGCCCCGACCCCGACTGCCCCGGTCCCGCCCACTGCCTCGACCGCTGTCTCGATTCCGGGGCTGGGGATTGGGCGGAGCGGCCGGGAACACCATCCGAGGAACCGGTCGACGATCTGCTCGGGGGTCAGCCCGGTCAGCTCGGTCCGGGCATCGGCCAGGTAGGGCGCAAGATAGTTGCGCATCACTCGCACGTCACACCGGCACAGCTCCTTGAGCTGCCGTTTTCGGGTCAGGCACGGCCACGGATCGCCGCACGTCACGCAGGTCCACCCCGGCCGTTCCGGTCCGTGCAACGCCGCCCACCCCGTCATCGGGTACGCCCACAGCCCGCCCGCCGCTGCGCAGGCACCTCCCACCGCCCCGCGTTCGGCGTACGAGAACGAGCAGCCACCCCTCGTCCACAGGCCCCGGGACAACCCGTGATCGTCTGCAGCTGGCCCACCCTTTTCTCGGCGTGTGGAGCACCTGAACCGCAAACGATCAAGGTTCCCCGTGATCCACCCCCTGATCCACCCCCTGATTGAGCCACCAGGCTCCTCCAGATCTGCCGCCAGGAGAGTCGACCGGCACGCCACCGCATCATCGAATCCTTTCGAGATCGCTCGCCGAGCAGCCACCCGACGAAGCACCTGAACTCCTCGACACCCCGCCACCTCGACCGGCGAAGCGCAGGGATCCTTCAGCGCCTCCGGTGCCTCGTTTCTGATCGGCGGCACCCCCGTCCGCCGGGAAGCTCCTCCACCGGACGGGAGGCACCGCCCGCTCATGCTCCATCACTCGATGTGCTCTAGTCAACTGGCTATGCCCAATTAACTAGTTTCCAACTGCCTACCTTCGGCCCATGGGTGAACCCCTGATGGGTCCTTACGAGATCGCCCAACGGCTGAACGTGTCGCGTCAGCGGTTCCAGCAGCTCGTTCGCTATCCCAGCTTTCCCAAGCCCTACGCAGTACTGCGAGGTGGGAAGGTGTGGCGGACTGAGGATGTCGAGCAGTGGATTCGGGAGCACCGCAAACCGGGGCCGACCGACGGCGACGAGCAGGGCTGACCCGAGGGGGCTGACCCGAGGGGGGCTGGCCCGAGGCGGGGAGTCGGCCGAGGCGGGGGAGGCCGAAGGGGGCCTCGTGATCGTTTGCGGTTTACCTACGCCGCCCTCGGCGTGTCGCGAAGCTTAACGTCAAACGATCACGCTGCTCCGGGACTGCAAGCGCTTGAGCATCTCGGAAGCTCAAACGATCAAGTGTCAGGGCGGCAGACGAGCAAGTAGCGGGCTCCGAGTTCGCCAACCATCCTGAGGAACACTCCTGGGGTCGGGGCTACGGAATCGGAGGGCTGGGTCGGTGTTCGGGTTGGGTACTGCTGCTACTGCTGCTGACGAGCGGGAACGGGACGCCACTGTGGCGGTGCTCCCGGTCGGGAGCTTCGAGCAGCACGGGGACTTCCTGCCACTCGTCACCGACACAGTGGTCGCAGGGGCGGTCGCCGGGCGGCTCGCCGAGGCGTACTCGATGATGGTGTTGCCGCCTTTGACCTTCTCCTGCTCGCAGGAGCACGCAGGTTGGCGGGGTACGGTCAGCATCAGCGCCACCACTCTGCACCGGGTGGTGATGGAAGTAGCGGAGTCGCTGGCCCGGTCCGGGGTGACCAGACTGATCGTGGTCAACGGACACGGCGGGAACTACGTGCTGGCCAACGTGGTCCAGGAGTACACGGCGGTGCACGGGCCGACGATGAGTCTGTTCCCCCGATCGGCGGACTGGACGAGAGCCCGGGTGGACGCCGGGATGGCCACCACAGACCACGAGGACATGCACGCCGGGGAGTTGGAAACCTCGATCCTGCTGCACGTCGCCCCCCAGCTGGTACGCGACGGCAACACCTCAACCGACTGGACCGCCGACGACCGGCCGCACCTGCTCACCCTGGGCATGTCGGCATACACGACGTCGGGGGTGATCGGCCGCCCCTCCCTCGGTACGGCCGAGAAGGGTCGACTCGCCATCGAGAGCCTGACCCGCTCGTTCGACGCGTACCGGCAGGCCCTGGGTCTGTGACAGCGCGCCGACCACGGCGGCGCACCCATCGACGGACATCTTCAAGATCTGCTCCATCACCGGCGAGGACGCCGCACGCCTCGCCCCTCCCCCACCCCGCTCCGCTCCGACCCGATGCGCGCCGCCTTCGACAGGTGCGACACCCGGGTCACCTCCTTCGTCGGGGGCGAATGATGATCGATCATCCCGACGTAGAGCCAGCTCAGATCCTTAATCGGGTCTCTGAGCTGGGGGGCGACGGACGAGTCGACCTGTACGCCGGATTCTGTGACCGACGCGTACCCGCGAGGGGTGTCGCGTCGGCGGCGGCCATCCATCTCGGC
Source organism: Micromonospora sp. NPDC000207 (assembly GCF_040300925.1). Classification (NCBI taxonomy): domain Bacteria; kingdom Bacillati; phylum Actinomycetota; class Actinomycetes; order Micromonosporales; family Micromonosporaceae; genus Micromonospora; species Micromonospora sp. NPDC000207. Next base: position 130,019 of record NZ_JBEPEQ010000002.1, on the reverse strand, counting down.
CTGCCGTCGCCGACAGGCTCATGCGGCCTACCCGCAGACATCGGGCGGGCAGCCCTCAAGCGTCTGCGCGGGTCGTCATCGCGAAGGTGACGGCCCTGTCTTGGCCTTGCTCCGGGTGGGGTTTACCGAGCCACCCCGGTCACCCGGGGTGCTGGTGGGCTCTTACCCCACCGTTTCACCCTTACCGTCCCCGTACGGGGTCGGCGGTCTGTTTTCTGTGGCACTGTCCCGCGGGTCGCCCCGGGTTGCCGTTAGCAACCACCCTGCCCTGTGGAGTCCGGACGTTCCTCGGCGACGGGCCGGAGCCCGTCGACGCGACCGCCCGGTCGACTCGTCCGTCGCGCTCTCATCGTAACGACGCGCCCAGCGGGTCTATTGCCACCCCTCCGGTACGCCGCCGGGGCGCATCGTCCTGTGACGGTACGGGTGTCCACCAAAGGTGATGCTTCTTCGGATTGTGTCCGGGTGGGTGGCGTCGGCTGGTCTGCTGGGGGCGTACCAATGCCGCTTTTCGGATGTTCTTCACCAGGAAGGTGCGTGACATGACGTCTCGAAACCACAGCAGGATGGTGCTCGCCGGTCTCTCGATCGCGCTCGGAGCCGGCATGTCGGGAGCGCTCGCCGCACCCGCGTCGGCTGACGTGGGCACGACCGACGCCGCGTACCGGGGGACGTACCTGCCCGCGTTGATCGCGCAGTTGGAGAAGGGGCGACCCGACCGGGGCCTGCGGGCGATCGGGCTGACCCAGGGGCAGCGGCTGGTCCGGTTCGACGTGGACCGGCCGGGGAGCGCCGAGCTGATCGGCCGGGTACGCCTCACCGGCGGGGAGGACCTGGTCGGCATCGACTACCGGGTGCAGGACGGGCGGCTCTACGGGGTGGGTGACGAGGGGGGCGTGTTCGTCATCTCGACGCGTACCGCAGTCGCCACCAGGGTGAGCCAGCTCAGTGTGGCGCTTCAGGGGAGCTTCTTCGGGGTGGACTTCAACCCGGCCGCCGACCGGTTGCGGATCATCAGCGACGAGGGGCAGAACCTGCGGCACAACCTCAACGACGGCACCACGATCGTGGACGGGACGCTGACGTACCCGCCGTCGGCCACCACGGCGCGAGGGGTCACCGGGGCGGCGTACACGAACAACGACCTCGACTCGGCGACCGCCACCACCCTCTTCGACATCGACACCCTCCTCGACCAGGTGGCGGTGCAGTCCCCGGCGAACTCCGGGCAGCTCGCCGCGACAGGTCGGCTCGGCGTCGACTCGGGGATCCGTGCCGGGTTCGACATCTACAGCACGGTCCGGGGCGGTCGTACGGTGGCGAACGAGGGCTTTGCCGTCCTGCCCGTCGACGGTCGTCGTACCGTCTTCTCGGTCGACGCCCTGACCGGCGCGGCCACTCCCCTGGGCAGCTTCCGGGGGTACCGGGTCACCGACATCGCCCTCCCGCTCGGCCAGCGCTGACCCGTCCCCCGCACCGGTCACCCGCTGCCCGCCCTCCGGCCCGGAATCCGGCCCCGATCACCCGCCCTCCGGCCCGAACTCCGGCCGGAGGGCGGCCCGGAATCCGGCCCCGATCGTCTGCCCGACGCCGTGATCGACTGAGGGTGGCCGGGGGGCAAATGGGGCGTAGGGCTTCGAAGGGGGGCGGGGACCGGGGGCGGGTGTGGGACGGCCGGTGGGCGCAGGGGGTGCTGCTCAGGGGGTGGGTAGCCTGCCGCTGTGGATCTTCTCGATGCGGGGTTGCTGGTGGTGGCGGGGCTCGCCGCCGGCATGGTCAACGCGGTGGCCGGCGGGGGTTCGTTGATCTCCTTCCCGGCGATGATCGCCATCGGGGTGCCGCCGGTCGCGGCGAACATGAGCAACTCGATGGCGGTGGCCCCCGGGTACCTGGCAGCTGTGGTGGGCAGCCGGGTGGACCTGCCGGACCGACGGGAGTGGTTGCCGCTGCTGCCGACCGCGACGGTCGGCACGTTGGGCGGGTGCCTGCTCCTGCTCGGTACGCCGGCCCGCGCCTTCGAGATGGTCGTGCCGTTCCTGGTGTTGGCGGCGACGGCGGTCCTGGCGTTCCAGGATCCGCTGCGGCGACTGGTCGGGCACCCCCGCGACCTGGGGCCGCGCCGTCGGACGTTGACCGTGCACCTGATGGTCGCCGTCGGCTGCGTCTACGGCGGGTACTTCGGGGCGGCGCTCGGGTTCATGCTCGTCGCCGGGCTGGCGTTGGTGATGGACGCGACCCTGGCCCGGTTGAGCGCCCTGAAGAACCTGCTCTCCCTGGTGGTGGGGGTGATGACCATCGCGGTGTTCGGGCTGTTCGGCCCGGTGAACTGGGCGGCGGTGGCGCTCGTCGCACCGGCCGCGCTGACCGGTGGTTACCTGGGTGCCCGGCTCGCCCGTCGGCTTCCGGCCGCGTTCCTCAAGGCCGTCATCGTGATCTTCGGTACGTCGATCGGCCTCTACCTGCTGTTCCGTAGCCTCCAGTGACCGCAGCGCCGCCCCTGGTGACGTACGGCATAGGGGTGGGCATCGACGGCCCCTAGGGTGCCGCCTCGTGGATCTTTTCGAGGTGACGCTGTTGGTGGTGGGCGGGTTCGCGGCCGGGGCGGTGGGGGCGGCGGCCGGCGGGGGCGGACTGATCACTTTTCCGGTGTTGATCCTGATCGGCCTGCCACCGGTGTCGGCGGTGGTGACGAACACGGTGGCCCTCTCCCCGGGGAGCTTCGCCGCCGTGCTGGGCAACCGGGTGGACCTGCCGCCCCGGCGGGAGTGGCTGCCGCTGCTGCCCACCGCCGTCGTCGGCACCGTCGCCGGGTCCCTGCTGTTGCTGGCTGCCCCGGCCCGGGTCTTCGAGCTGGTCGTGCCGTTCCTGGTGTTGGGGGCGACGGCGACCCTGGCCCTCCAGGGTCCGCTGTGGCGTCTGGTCGGGCACCCCCGCGACCTCGGGCCGCGCCGCCGGACGGCGACCCTGCACGCTGTGGTCGCAGCCGGCGGGGTCTACTGCGGGTACTTCACCGCGGCCCTCGGGCTGGTGATGATCGCCGGGCTGGCCCTGGCCATGGACACCACGATGGCCCGGGTCAACGCCCTGAAGAACCTGATGGGGGCACTGATGGGGTCGGTCACCGTGGTGGTCTTCGGGTTGTTCGGCCCGGTGAACTGGGCCGCCGCCGCGCTGCTGGCCCCGGCCGCCCTCGTCGGCGGGTACGCGGGCGCCCGGTGGGCGCGCCGGTTGCCGTCGGCGGTGCTCAAGGCCGTGATCGTGGCCTGCGGTACGGCGGTCGGCCTCTACCTCCTGCTTCGTGAACTGACCTGACCCCGACCCGCCCCCTCCCTCCCTACGACGGGTGGTGGGAGGTGTCGTTGACGGTGCGGACGGCGATGCCACCGTCGGGCCAGAGGTCGACCACCGAGATGCCGGCCGCGTCCAGGAAGAGTCGGTGCAGGAAGGCGTCGGAGGCGGCCAGGGCGTCGCGCAGGGCCAGCTTGATCGGCGAGACGTGCGAGACCACCACCACCGTCTCCCCCGGGTACGCGTCGCGGAGCGCCCCGATCGCCCGCCGGACCCGGAGCCCGACCTCGGTGAAGGACTCCCCGTCGGGTGGGGCGATCCGGGTGGAGGCCAGCCAGGCGTCCATCTCCCCTGGCCATCCGTCGCGTACCTCGGCGAAGGTCCTGCCCTCCCAGACCCCGAAGTCGCATTCGATCAGGTCCTCGACGGTGCGGACCGGGGGGTTCCCGACGGCGGCGGCGATCGCGGCGGCGGTGGCCGTACACCTCGACAGCGGGGAGCTGACCACCGCCGCGACGGTGGGGGCGAGGACCGCCACCCGGGCTGCGGTGGCCTGGACCTGCTCGCGCCCCTTGGCGGAGAGCGCGACGTCACCGCGCCCGGAGTAGCGGCGCTGCTCGGTGTACTCGGTCTCGCCGTGCCGGATCAGGATCAGCCGGGTCGCGGTGTCGCTGGGGCGCGGCTCCCAGGAGGGTTTGACGGTGGCCGGGTCGGATCCGGCGGTACGCGTCGACGCCCGCGCTGCGACCTCCCGGGCCTGTGCGCGGGCACTGGACTCGGGTCCGGCGACCTCCCGGGCCGGTTCGGCGGCCCCTGACGTCTCCCGCCCCGGCTCGGCGGTCCGGGGCACCTCCCGGGGCGACTTGCCGGCGGCGGCGTCCATCGCGGCGTTGGCGAGGGCGTCGGCGTGCTTGTTGCGTTCCCGGGGAATCCAGGCGAACCGGACGTTGTCGAACCGGCGGACCAGCGCCGCCGCCTCGGCGGCCAGGGGGCGCAGCCCTGGGTGTTTGATCTGCCACCGGCCGCACATCTGCTCGACGACCAGCTTGGAGTCCATCCGCGCCTCGACCTCGACCGCGCCCACCTCGGCGGCGGCGGCCAGCCCGGCGATCAGGCCCCGGTACTCGGCGACGTTGTTGGTGGCCACCCCGATCGCCTCGGAGCGTTCGGCGAGCACCTCGCCGGTGCCCTGGTCCCGGACCACTGCGCCGTACCCGGCCGGGCCGGGGTTGCCCCGGGATCCGCCGTCGGCCTCGATGACTACCCTGCGCGCTCCCATCGGCTACAGCCCCGACTCGTTGGTCCGGACCATGATCCGCCGACAGTCCTCGCAGCGCACCACGTCGTCCGGGGCGGTCTTGCGGATGCGGGCCAGGTCGGCACCGGAGAGGTCCAGTCGGCACCCCCCGCACCGACCGGCGGTCAGCAGGGCCGCCCCCAGTCCGGTGTCGGCCCGGATCCTGTCGTAGAGGGTGACCAGGTCGGCGGGGAGGTCGGAGGCGAGCGGCGTACGGGCACCGCGCTTGAACTCCTCCTCCTTGCCGATCTCGGCAAGGGCGTCGTCGCGGCGCTGCTCGGTGGCGTCACGGCGCTGCCGGGCCTCGGTCAGCCGACCCAGGATGCCGTCCAGGACCCCCTGGGCGTCCTCGCGCTGCTGCATCAGCTCCAGCTCGGCGTCCTCCAGGTCGCCCTGGCGGCGGTTCAGGGAGACCAACTCGTGCTGCAACGCCTCCAGTTCCCGGGCCGGTACGCCCCCGGCGACCAGCCGGTTCTCGTTCTTGGTCTTGCGGGCACGGACCTGGTCGACGTCCTTCTCCAGCCGGGCGATGTCCCGGTCCAGGTCGTCGACCTTCACCTGGGCGCGGACCCGCTCGTCCTCCAACGCGGACAGTTCCCGGGCCAGCGCGTCCAGTTCGGCCAGCTCCGGCAGGATCCGCCGACGGTGGGCGAGCTGGGCCAGGTTCTGGTCGATCGCCTGGAGGTCGAGCAGGCGGCGCTGAACCTGCGGGTCTGCCTTCACGGGCGGGGCTCCTTGTCGTCGGGGGCGGCGTGCGGTTGGCGGGTCGAGCCGGGGTCCGGCGCGGCGGTGGGGCTGGCGGCGTGCCCGGTCCACGGATCGGTGGGCAGGTCCGACACCAGGGTCTCGACGCCGAAGGCGGCCCGCAGGTGCGCGGCCACGTCGTCGAGCCAGGGCCGTTCGGTGGCCCAGTGGGCGGCGTCGAGCAGCGCGGGACCGTCGGCGGCGAGGTGTTCACCGGCGGGGTGGTGACGCAGGTCGGAGGTGAGGTAGGCGTCCACTCCGGCGGCGGTGGCGCCGGCCAGGAAGCTGTCGCCGGATCCGCCGCTGACCGCCAGGGTCCGGATCTGCCGCCCGGGGTCGCCTGCGGCGCGTACCCCCCAGGCGGTGGGTGGGAGGACAGCGGCGGCGTGCCGGGTCAGCTCGTCCAGGGTCATCGGCCGGGGCAGTTCACCGATGCGGCCGATGCCGCGCCCCGACCCGGCGGCCGGGCTGCCCGGGTCCGGGGGTTGCAGGGGGCGCAGCCCGGTCAACCCGAACCGGGCGGCGAGGGCGTCGGAGACGCCGGGGGCGGCGGTGTCGGCGTTGGTGTGGGCCACGTAGAGGGCCACGTCGGCGCGGATCAGCCGGTGCACGATCCGCCCCTTCCAGGTGGTCGGGGCGACCGAGGAGACCCCGCGCAGGAGCAGCGGGTGGTGGGCGACGATCAGGTCGGCTCCGGCGTCGAGGGCCTCGGCCACCGTCTCGGGCACCACGTCGACGACGAAAGCGATCCGGCGTACCGGGGTGGTGGGCTCGCCGAGCACCAGCCCGACCCGGTCCCACTCCTGCGCCCAGGTCGGCGGGTAGCGTCGCTCCAGCTCGGCGACCACGTCCCGGACGGTCGGGGTGCCGGCCCGACCCACCGGCGGCGCATCGTTCCGGCCGGTAAGCGGCGCATCGTTCCGGCCGGTAAGCGGCGCATCGTTCCGGCCGGTCAGGCCGGTCAGGGGCGCATCGTTCGGGCCGGTCAGGGGCGCATCGTTCGGGCCGGTCAGGGGCGTGCCGGTCGGGCCGGTCGGCGACCCGGCGGCGGCTCCCGGTTCACCGGGTCGGGATGCACTTGTGCTCACGGCGGGCCAGCTTACCGGCGCGGCGTGGACATCGACGGACGCCGGGCCACCCGGGGCACCCGAAGTGCCTGACGATCACCGGAGCGCGGACAGCGGGGCCTGCCAGGGGAAGGCGTTCAGGTGGGCCTCACCGGCACCGGGCGGGTGCAGCGGGAAGTACGGGTCGCCGAAGAGCACTGTCACCCCCCACCCGCGCAGCCGGACCAGGCTGTCCCGGAAGGCCGGGTGGGCGGCCATCGCGGTGTTCGTGAACGGGACGGCGACGATCGGCAGCCCCTTGCCCTGCCCCTCGATCAGGAGACCGAGGACGAGGGTGTCGGTGATCCCGGCCGCCCACTTGTTCAGGGTGTTCACAGTCGCCGGGCAGACGATCATCGCGTCGGCGGAGGGGAGCAGGTCGGGGTCGCCGGGGTTCTTGTACCGGCTGCGGACCGGGTGTCCGGTCTGCTGGGCCAGGGCCGCCGGGTCGATGAACTTCGTCCCGTCCGGGGTGGCCACCACGCAGACCTCCCAGCCGTCGCGCTGGGCGGCCTCGACCAGCGTGCCGACGTTCCGGGCCAGCGGCGAGCCGCAGGTGAGGGCGTAGAGGACGGGTCGGCGGCCGGCGGTGGACGGAAGGTCGACGACCGGCGGCGGGCCGTCGGGCTGGTGCGGGACGCTCACACGCCCACCCCCATCTGTTCGGCGAGTTCGGCGAGGTGGCAGGGGGGAGCACCACGGGTACGCCGCAGCACGTCGGCGAGGACCTGGTGGGCGATCGGCCGACATCGGATCTCCGACGGGGACAGCCTGTCGCCCCGCAGGAGCATCTCCCCGGCGTTGCCCACGTCGCCGATCTGGGCGTACGCGCGGGCCAGGTCGAGGAGGTGGTGGGCGCGCCGCTCGGGCAGCAGCGCGTTGAACGCCGGCTCCGGGAGGCGTTGGTGGATCTCCACGGCGCGTCCCCCCTCGCCGAGCTCCACGTACGCGGCGGCCCGGTGCAGTTCGATGTTCGTGGGGCCGAACGAGGTCCAGTAGTGGTTGTGGTCCCCGCCGAGCTGGTTGGCGGCGTCCTCGGCCCCGTCGAGCAGGTCGTCGACGGCCGAGGGGTCGGGCAGCCGGGCGGCGGCCATCGCCCCCTGCAACAGCAGCTGCCCGTAGACGGACAACCCCTGCGGGGTGGAGTCGTGGTAGCCGGGGGCGAGGAGGTTGGCGATGTTGACGTTGAGTTCCAGCGCGGGACGGGGCCGCCCCATGGCGACCAGGGCGATCCCGACCCTGGTGGTGGCGATCCCGGCGAGCAGCTGGTCGTCGGCGCGCTGGGCGACCACTGTGGCCCGGTCGGCGGCGAGCCAGGCCAGGTCGCACTCGCCGATCTTGCGGAGCACCGAGGAGGCGATCTGGTAGACCTGGCTGAGCAGGTTGGCCGCCACCCGCCCCTGGTCCCCGGTGAACCCGGCGTCGGCGGCCTGGGTGTCGCGCAGCAGCTTCGGCAGCGCGCGGGTGAGCATCGCGTACCTGCCGTACTGGTAGGTCAGCCAGGCGTGCCGTACCGCCTTCTCCAGGTCGGGCAGGGGGGGCGAGTGGGCGGCGGGGGCGAAGTACGCGGTCATCTTGTCGTACTGCTCCAGGGCGGCCCGGATCTCCTCGACCTCGACCTGGTCGATGCCGTTGAGGGCGTCGGTACGGCGTTCCGGGTCCCGCCCGAGCAACAGGGACACGTCGATCTGGAGGATGTCGGCGATGTCGTGCAACACGGAGAACTTGTCGAGCCGGCGGACCCCGCGCTCCACCTTGTCCACCCAGCTCTTCGACTTGCCCAGCCGATCGGCGAAGACCTGTTGGGACAGTTTGCGTCGGCTGCGCCAGTACGCCACTCGTCGGCCGATGGGCAGTTCGTCCATGTCGGTCCTCCCGGCTCCGTGGGGGTCGGAGCTATCGATCACCGGCGTGGTTCGTCAACCCGCCGTTTTCACGTTTCCGCTGGTCGCACAGCAAGTACGTCGGTCGTACAGGTGGGGCTCGTAATTTTCGTGCAAGTTGCATCAGCCGTTCGTCCGTACAACGAGTAATCGCGGGGCGCAGTGACGGCGCTCGACGTATGAGCCGGCCCCGCGCGGGCCGAAGCGAGGGGGAATCCGAGATGTGGGGGAACGTCGGCCCACGGGCCGCGCAACTGTCGCCGCTGGAGCGGGTCCGGTTACGTCGGATCGCCGTGCGCTACGCCATGCACGGGTGGGAGGTGACCCCCGGTGCCTGTCTGGCCCGCAGCCGTTTCGTCTGCGGTCGCGCCGGGTGCCCCACGGTCGGCTGCCATCCGGCCCTGGAGAACTGGGAGCACGCCGCCAGCCGCGACCCGGCCCGGGTGGCCACCTGGTGGCGGGACCGGCCACACGGGGTCCTGCTGCCCACCGGTCGGGCGTTCGACGTCCTGGAGGTCTCCGCCCAGGTCGGCCGCCACCTCCTGGCCTCCGTCGGCACCCATCCGGCCGGTTTCGGCGTACGCGGCCCGGTGGTGGTCACCCCCACCGGAGGGTGGATGTTCCTGGTCCGCCCCGGTGACCCGCTCCGGCCGGAGCTGGAGTACGGCTTCCACGTCGTACGCCACGGCACCGGCTCGTGGATCCCGGCACCCCCGACCCGGCTGCCCGAGGGGCCGGTCCGCTGGGCGGTCGCCCCGGAGCAGGCCCGCTGGCAGCTGCCCGACTCGTACCTGGTCCAGAACGCGCTCATCGACTCGCTGCGCGCCACCGGGGTGACCTTCCCCGCCGAACTCGTCTCCACCCACCTGCCCCTTCCCCGCCGCGCCACCTGATCGTCGTCGGGCCCTGGTCCGCCCACCCGCCGGTCCGCCCGGCGTGCCACCTCCACCGCTGCGGACATCGACGCACACCCCCATTGACGGGGTTTCCCAGCATCTGTCGTGGAGGGTGCCGACCGCAACTGTCGTAAGCCCGACTCAACGTCCTGACCTGTGGAAAAGCCGGATCGAATGGCGGGAAACACCCGGGCTGCCCCGCGTGCCGCCCACCGACTGCCACACTCGGCACCCAACCCCCCGGTGCGTACGCGATCGGGACGAAAACCCGGCCGGGCCCACCCTGGCGTCGAAACCGCCACCATCTCGCCGAAACCCGCCGAGGTGCCGTCGGTGGTCGGCATCGGGCGTCGGCACGGCGGGGAAAGAAGGGGCAGCAGGAGCGCGTTATCCGCCACCCCAGCGGGTATGCCCGGGCACCGCTGAACGCCTGAGGGGACGCACCCCGCACGCCTGAGGGGAAGGCACCGCCATGCTCAGCAAAGAGGACCAGCGCCGGTTCGACGAGATCACCCGCCAGCTCAAGGCGAGCGATCCCGGCTTCTTCCACCGGCTCGACCAGCGCACCCGTGCCCGAATCCGACGCAGCCGCTGCCTGATGTTGCTGGCCGTCGTCCTGTGGGCGTCGCTGCCCGCCGTGACGGTGCTGGCCGGGCGGCCCGTCGGAGCCGTCTTCGCCGTGACCCTGCTGGCAGGTGCGGCAGTGACCTGGCGGTACCGTCGCCGTCTGCTGTGAAGGTGCTGGTGCAGGTCAGGGCCGCCCGGAGGGCTGGTCCGATCCCTCGTCGACCGGGTCTGCGAGGACCTGGTACGCCCGACGGAGCCGTTGCACCAACCCGGGTCCGCCGATCGCGGCACCCGGCGCACCGAGCTGACGCAGCAGCAGCTCGGGATCGGTGGCCAGGGTCGTCGGGCGGGCCGGCAACGGCACCGGCGCGACCCAGAACCTGTCGACGGTCGCCGACAGGGACACCGACTGCTGACCGGCGAGCGCCCGGTACGCCCCGACCGCCGCCACCGCCACCGGCGCTCCGTCCGACGTGGCGGCCCGCTCAGGACCTTCCGACGTGGCGGCCCGACCGGAACCGTCCGACGCGGCGGCCCGATCAGGACCGTCCGTGGTGACCTCCCGACCGGAACCGCCCGACGCGGCGGCCCGGTCGGGACCGTCCGGGGTGGCCTCCCGGTCGGTGCCGGTCGAGGCTGCGGCCCGGAGCTGTCGTAGCCGGGTGAGCAGATCCACACGGTGGCGGCCCCGCCAGTGCAGCAGCTCGAACGGGTCGGCGTCGAAGACCTCGGCGAGCAGGTAGAACGCGGCGGCCAGGTGCTTGCAGGGGACCGCGAAGTCCGGGCAGCTGCACTCCTGGTCCAGTTCGTCGACCCCGGTCGGGAAGAGGACGGCGCCCACCGAGGCGAACAGCTCCTCCAACTCGGCGGGCAGGTCCCCGGCGAGGAGCCGGGCACTGAAGAACGCCTGCCCCGCCAGCTCGGCCTCGATCCGGGTCCAGGTGTCGGCCGGGAACACCGGCAGTGCGATCCGGACCTGGTACGGCTTCGGCCGGGAGCCCTGCACCACTGCGGTGACCTGTCCCGGGGCGACGGTCAGGCTGACCACCTGCCCGGCGCGGGCGTACGACCGGCCCCGGGTCAACCGGGTGCCCAGGGCGAACGATTCGAGGACCTCGACGAAGCGCTGCGACCACCAGGAGACCCCGATCGCCCCCCTGGTGCTGCGGGCCCGCAGGCCGCCGTCGACCCGGCGGGGGCGGCCGTAGTCGGCGAACCTGTCGGTCACCGCGCCACCGCCCCGGCCTCCAGGGCGAACAACTCCCGCAGCCGGTCGGTGGAGAGTTCGGTGACCCACTGCTCACCGTCGCCCACCACCTGCGCCGCCAGGGCGCGTTTGTCGGCGATCATCGCGGCCACCTTCTCCTCCATCGTCCCGGCGCAGACGAACTTGCGGACCTGGACCCGACGGCGTTGCCCGATCCGGAACGCCCGGTCGGTGGCCTGGTCCTCCACTGCCGGGTTCCACCACCGGTCGACGTGCACCACGTGGTTGGCGGCGGTCAGGGTGAGCCCGGTGCCACCGGCCTTGAGGGAGAGGACGAACAGCGGCGGCCCGTCCGCCGACTGGAACCGGGTGACCATCGTGTCCCGGTCGGCCTTGCCGACCCCGCCGTGCAGGAGGAGCACCTCCCTGCCGAACCGCGCCGACAGGTGGGCACGCAGCATCTGGCCGAACTCGGCGTACTGGGTGAACAGCAGGGCCTTCTCCCCCGCCGCGAGGACCTCGTCGAGGATCTCCTCCAGCCGGGCCAGCTTCCCGGAGCGGCCGGGCAGCGGGGAGCCGTCCCGCAGGAGGTGGGCCGGGTGGTTGCAGACCTGCTTGAGCCGGGTCATCGTGGCCAGCACCAGACCCCGCCGTTCCATCCCCTCGCTGGACTCGATCCGGGCCAGCATCTCGTCGACCACCACCCGGTAGAGGGCGGCCTGCTCGGCGGTGAGGTTGCAGACCACCTCCATCTCCAGCTTCTCGGGCAGGTCGGTGATGATCGACGAGTCGGTCTTGAGGCGGCGCAGCACGAAGGGGCCGGTGATCCGGCGCAGCCGGGCGGCGGTCCGGGTGTCGCCGTGCCGTTCGATGGGCACCGCGTACGACTGTCTGAAGCTCGACGCCGCGCCGAGCAGCCCCGGGTTGGCGAACTGCATGATGGACCAGAGGTCGGCGAGCCGGTTCTCCACGGGGGTGCCGGTGACCGCCACCCGGTGTCGGGCGGGCAGCGCCCGGACCGCCTCGGCCTGCCGGGTCGCGGCGTTCTTGATCGCCTGGGCCTCGTCGACCACCACCCGGTGCCAGTCGATCCCGGCCAGCTCGAACGCGTCCCGGGCGGCCACCGAGTAGGTGGTGAGGACCAGGTCCGCGTCGTGAACGGTCTCGGCGAACGCCGCGCCGCGCGCCCGGTCGGCCCCGTGGTGCACGTGTACGCGCAGCTTCGGGGTGAACTTCGCGGCCTCCCGCTGCCAGTTGCCCACCAGCGACATCGGGCAGACCAGCAGGGTCGGCCCGGTCTGCGGGGGATCCCCGGCGAGGAAGGCGAGCAGTTGGACGGTCTTGCCCAGCCCCATGTCGTCGGCGAGGATCGCCCCGAGGCCGAGGGACTGGAGGAACGCCAGCCAGGCCAGACCCCGCCGCTGGTACGGCCGCAGGGTCCCGGTGAACGTCGGCGGCGGGTCCAGCGGGGTGAGCCGCCGCTCCGCGTCCCCGGCGAGCAGGTCACCGAGGGCACCGTCGGCGCTGATCTCCAGCACCGGCAGGGTGTCTGCGGTGTTCCCGTCGGCGAGCCCGACCCGGAGCAGGTCGGCGACGGTCAGCTCGCCACTGGAACGCAGCAGTCGGAGCCCGGCCGCCAGCCGTTTCGGATCGAGTTCGACCCATGTGCCGCGCAGGCGTACCAGGGGGGTCTTCAGCGCGGCCAGCGCTGCCAGTTCGTCGGCGGTCAGGGGATGCTCGCCGAGGGCGACCTCCCAGCGGTAGTCGACCAAAGCGTCCATCCCGACCTTGCCGGTGGCCCCGGTGACAGTGCCGGGGGCGGTGCGGCTGCGGGCCTGGAGGCGGGCGCCGAGGCGGGCGGAGGGGCGACGCCACCAGCCGGGCAGCAGCACCCCGAACCCGGCGGAGTGCAGCATCGGGGCACCCTCCCGCAGGAACCGGTACGCCCCCTCGGCGTCCAGGTCCAACCCCTGCGGGGCGGCGGTACGCAGTGCCACGTCCAGTTCGGGCCAGAGGCGACTGGCCCGGCCCAGCTCGGCGAGCAGGACCTCCTGGGGCGGATGGTCCGGGCCGGTCAGCCCGCCGACCGAGGCGCTGTGGTCCTGCCAGATCTGGGCGGCGGTGAGGTGCTGGTCGGGTCGGTCGGCGACCTGGAGCCCGAACTCGACCCGCCAGACCCCCGCCGGGTCGCCGACCGGTTCGAGCCCGAGCCCCGGATCCGCCTCCGGGTGGTCCTCGTCCTCCCCGGCCGGCTCGACCAGGCGGAACCCGGCCCGGACCGTCCCACCGGCGGCGTCGCGCTGCCAGGCGTCCAGCTCGGTACGGAGGACGTCGACGGCGTCCCGGTCGGCGGTGAACCAGGGGTCCGGGCCGGTCAGCGCGGCGAGCCAGGCCGGGGCCGCCCCGCTGCGGGGACCACCCCGGGCGAGGGCTCCTCGGCCCAGCTCGGCCCGGGCCAGGGCGGCCCGGGTGGCGGCGTCGGTCATCTCGTCGAGGACGTCGGCGACCAGGGCGCTCCCGGTGTCGGACGGGCCGGTACGGGACCCGGACGGGTCGGTACGGGGGTCGGCGGCGGCGCATACGGCGGGGGGCAGGGCGAGAGCGAGGGCCCGCACCCAGGCGACGTCACCGCCGGTGAGCAGGGGCCGCCAGGCCGCACGGGGCCGGTCGTCGGGGTGGAGCTGCTGTGCCACCACCGGAAGCACCCGACCCCTGTCGACGAGTTCCCCGGCGAACCGGGCCACCTCCACCAGCCAGCGCAGCCCCGCCCCCGCCACCCACAGCCGGTCCGGGTCGGGCGGTCCGTCGAGGGCGGTGAGCAGGAGGTGGGCGGCGGTGCTGTCGTACCGCAGGGCGGACACCCGCCACCCGGCGAGGCCGAGCCGACCGCGCAGCGGATCCTCGGCGGCGGTCCGGACCAGTTCCGGTGAGTCCACCGGGGAGCCGCCCCGGGTGGGCAGGTGGAGCAGGACCGTGGCGGGGCCGTCGGCCTGCGGGGTGGTGTCGTCGGTGGCGTGGGCCACCAGGTCGGTCAGGGTCGGCAGGTCGGTCAGGGTCGGCAGGTCGGCGGCGAAGGGGTGGGGGCGGTCCCGGGGTGGTCGGCCGGGGCGGCGGGGAGCCCGGGCGGGCAGGCTGCTGTCCTCCGCCCAGACGGCGAGCCCGGCACCGGGCAACCACACCCCGTGGACGACGAGCACCAGGCCCCCTCACGATGGACGACTGCCGAGGATATCGGGATCCAGGGGCTGCGACGGCGGGGGCGGGGCGGTGTCGCCGACCGGGGGCGTCCGCACCACCGGGGCGGGGCGTCCCGGTGGCCAAGTCGCGCATCCCCTGCGCCCGTCGCCGGGTCGGGGCAGGATGGGCGCATGGCTTCCACGGCACACATCCCCCTGGTCGGCGGCGAGGCCGACGGCGAGAGCGTCACCGTCGAGCTGGACCCGAACGGCCGCCCGCCGTTGACCTACCACCACCTCGGGGCAGCGGGGCTGGCCGGGGCGCAGATCTACGAGCTGGAGTCGGTCACCGAGGGGGACGGCTGGCGGTACTGCTGGCGCGGTCCGGCGGTCTGACCCGGGTCGCCTCGGATCAGGGGGCTGAGGCCCCCCTGATCCGGGGGCGGTGGACCCCCGGAAACCAGATTTGCATGGCCATGCAGTTCAGTGCATACTTTTACTCGTGTCCAAGGTTCTCACCTCCCTGCCCTCCGGTGAACGTGTCGGCATCGCCTTCTCCGGCGGCCTCGACACCTCGGTCGCGGTCGCGTGGATGCGCGACAAGGGCGCGGTCCCCTGCGCCTACACCGCCGACATCGGCCAGTACGACGAGCCCGACATCGCCTCGGTGCCCGGCCGCGCGCTCGCCTACGGGGCGGAGGTCGCCCGCCTGGTCGACTGCCGCGCCGCCCTGGTCGAGGAGGGCCTCGCCGCGCTGACCTGCGGCGCCTTCCACATCAGGTCGGGTGGTCGGGCGTACTTCAACACCACCCCGCTGGGCCGGGCCGTCACCGGCACCCTCCTGGTCCGGGCGATGATCGCCGACGACGTCCAGATCTGGGGCGACGGCTCGACGTTCAAGGGCAACGACATCGAGCGGTTCTACCGGTACGGCCTGCTGGCCAACCCGCAGCTGCGCATCTACAAGCCCTGGCTCGACACCGACTTCGTCACCGAACTCGGTGGGCGCAAGGAGATGTCGGAGTGGCTCCTGGCGCACGACCTGCCCTACCGGGACAGCACCGAGAAGGCGTACTCGACCGACGCCAACATCTGGGGTGCCACCCACGAGGCCAAGACGCTGGAACACCTCGACACCGGTATCGAGACCGTCAACCCGATCATGGGGGTCCGGTTCTGGGACCCGTCGGTGGAGATCCTCACCGAGGACGTCACCATCGGGTTCGAGCAGGGCCGACCGGTGACGATCAACGGCAAGGAGTTCGCCAACGCCGTCGACCTGGTCCTGGAGGCCAACGCCATCGGCGGTCGGCACGGGCTGGGCATGTCCGACCAGATCGAGAACCGGATCATCGAGGCCAAGAGCCGGGGCATCTACGAGGCCCCCGGCATGGCGCTGCTGCACATCGCGTACGAGCGGCTGGTCAACGCGATCCACAACGAGGACACCCTCGCCAACTACCACAGCGAGGGCCGTCGCCTCGGCCGGCTGATGTACGAGGGCCGCTGGCTGGACCCGCAGGCCCTGATGCTGCGCGAGTCGCTGCAGCGCTGGGTCGGTACGGCGGTCACCGGCGAGGTGACGGTGCGGCTGCGTCGGGGCGAGGACTACTCGATCCTGGACACCACCGGCCCGGCGTTCAGCTACCACCCGGACAAGCTGTCGATGGAGCGTACCGAGGACTCGGCCTTCGGCCCGTCGGACCGCATCGGCCAGCTCACCATGCGCAACCTGGACATCGCCGACTCCCGGGCCAAGCTGGAGCAGTACGCCACCCTCGGGCTGGTCGGCACCGCCCCGCAGCGCCTCGTCGGCGCCGCCCAGGCGGCCTCGACCGGGCTGATCGGTGCGATGCCCGAGGGCGGGGCCGAGGCGATCGCCTCCCGGGGGATCACCTCCGAGGAGGACCAGGCCCTCGACCGGGCCGCGATGGAGTTCGGCGTCGACTGACCGGCGGCGCGGCGCGGCTCACCGGCGGCTGACCTGCTCACCGGCGGCGCGGCCCGGTTCACGGGCGGCGACCCGACCCGGCTCACGGGCACGGGGCCGGGTTCAGGGGCGGGTCACCGGCTCCTGGGCACCGGCCAGGGTCCGGGTACGGATGCTGTCGAGAACGGCCCGGGTGACCTGAGAGGTCCCCCGGGCCTCCTCGCACACGTCGGCCACCCGACGGGCTGTCGCCTCGGCCCGGGCCTCCCGCTCGTCCCAGAGCCGGTCGACCTCGGCCAACAGGGGACCCTCCACCTCCCGGGCCACCCCCTTGAGCGCCGGTACGCCGAGCCGTACCGCCAGGTCGAACACCTTCCCCGCGTACGGCAGGGGCAGGAAGGGGGTGCCGCTCATCGCGGCGAAGATCAGGAAGTGCAGGCGCATCCCGACGGCGATGTCGAAGTGCCGCATCAGCCCCAGCACCTGCCCCGGGGAGTAGTCCCCGTGCAGGATCCGACCCCGGTCGGCGGCGGTCATGTGCGACATCACCCCGTGCGAGTGCCGGATGTCGTCACGCTCCATCGGCACGAACAGGACGTACGCGTCGATCCGGTGGACCAGGAAGTCACCGATCTGGGCGAGGAGACGGTGGTACCCGTCGACGTCGAGGCGCTCGGCGGCCCGCCCCGGCTCCCGGACGCTCATCCCGACCAGTCGAGCCCCGGTCGGCACCCCCTCCTCGCGCAGCAGGTGGGTGGGGAACTCCTCCGGTTGCAGCAGGAACGCCGGGTCCCCGGTGACGGTGATCGGGTTGAGCAGACCCGTCTCCTCCAGCACCACCCGGGACTCCTCGTCGCGTACCGTCACCTCGATCGCCCGGGACAGGGTGTCCCGGACCATCTCGGTGTCCACCCCGTCGGTCAACGGCCCGGCCCCGACCGCGTACGTCAGCAGGGGCAGTCCCCGCTCCTGGGCGGCCCGGACCACCCGCATGTAGCGGCGGGCCTCCCGGTCGTAGAGGATCCCCCCGCCGCCGAGGATCAGCAGGTCCAGTTCGTCGAGGATCACCGACGAGTCGACCCGGCTGACCCCCTCCCACGGCACCGCCCGCACGTCCGGATGGGCGCGACGGGTGTGCTCGGGGTTACGGGAGAAGACGGTGATCCGCCCGTCGGGCTCCTGCTCGCGCAGGTCGGTGAGCAGGCCGGTGAGGATCGCCTCGTCGCCGAGGTTGCGCCCGCCGTAGGAGCCGAGCACCCCGATGGCCAGTCCGGTCCCGTCGCCCATGCCAGCTCTTCCCTTCGCCGCGATGCCCCCGGGTTCCCGCTTCCCGGGCGGACATGCGAACGGCGTCCACCGTCACCCGTCCACCGCCAGGACCCGGCCTACCGTGGGATTCCCGACAAATCCCCTTCAGGCGCGTCCCCGGGGCGTCGGGGAAATCTCCCGACCGAACCCGGGGGAAGGTGACGCGGGCGTGGTCGGTCTGCCGGCTCCCCTGGTGTCCGAAGGCCCGTCCCTCAGGGACATCGCGGCAACCTGGGCGACGGTCACCTCGTCTGTCGGACGACTCGGACCCGTCTGCCCGGTGCCCGGACCCGGTCGGCCGGATCGGGTGGAACCCCGGGGACGGCCCGGCGACCGCAGGGCGAAGCTCTCATCGGTCGCATTGCCGGCACGGATGGCCTTCTGCCGTTGCCGATGCCGCAGGCCCACCCGCTGCATGGCGGTGAGATTCTCGCCGTCGGGGTCGAGCCGCACCCGAGGATGGACAGGGCGGTCAACGCGGCCCTGCCTCGCCGGATCGCTTTTCGGCCGCCCGCTGGGGCGCGGTGCGAAGGCCGGGTCCAGGGGCTGGTCGGGTGGTGCCGCCTGACGTGCCCGGTACCGCAGTCCCGCCCGCTGCCGAGGCGTCAGCTTCGGATCGGTGGGGTCCAGTCGCCGCTTTCCGGTTGGGCTCGTCTTCGACGTGGGCTGCTCTGCCTGCGCCTGCCCGATCGGAGCCTCCACGGGATCCGGCTGGTTGAAGGCATACGCCGAGAAGTCGGGGTCGTCATGCAGGTCGTGGTCGTACGCGCCCGGCTGATCTGCCACCTCGTCGCCCTCCCGCATACCGCCCGCCAAGGCCGTTCCCGCCCACCGAAACCGTAACCGGATTCGGCTTTTCCCGTTACCCACGTGTCGGTACGACACCCGGTCGCACCGGGATAGGATGCCGGTATGACCGAGCGGTACCGCAAGTTGTCGATCTCCGTGCCGGAGGACGTGGCGGAACGCCTGGAACGCGAGGAGAACACCAGCGCTTTCCTCGTCGAGACCGTCCGTGCCCGGATAAGGCTGGACGAACTCGCTGCATTGCACCAGGAGTTCGGCATCGAGGTGACCCCCGAAGGGGTGGCCAATGCCCGCGCCCGCCGGGCTGCTGTCGAAGCCGAATGGACCCCGCAACGACGGGCCGCCGTGCGGGAACGCGCCCGCCAGGGAGCGCTCGACGAGCCCGGCCACCTGACCCAGCCCTCGGCCGCATGAGCAACGCCGACCAGCTACCCGTACGGCTCATCCTTGATCGGTCCGCGCTGTGTGCCTACGCCGCCGGCTCGATGCACGTCGCCGAGCCGTTGCACGAGGTCACCGAGGACGGTGTCCGGTTCGGCGTGCCATCGGTCGCCGCCGCCGAGGCCTTGGCGAGCATCGCCGATCCCACCGAACGGTCGCTCCTGCAGGCGCTGTTCGGGCGGGAGGCCTGCGCCATGCTGTCGACCTCCGGCGAGGACTGGCTGGAGTTGTCGTACTGGCGCAACCTCACCGGCCACCTCGACTGCGCCGCAGCCCTGGTGGCCGCCTTCGAACACGACGCATCCCTACTCACCAGCGACGGCAAGGCGTACGGAGACGAAGGCTTCCTGCCGGTGATCTACTTTCCCGGCTGACACGGGGACCCATCGCAGGAGTGGTTCGGCGTCGGCGGTGATCCCGCCGGGATCTCCAACAACGGCTTGTCACTCGGCTCGGCACTCCGCGACGATGTCGCGGAGTGCCGAGCGCACCACCGTGATGGGTCCCAACGGTTTGGCGGACGACCAGCCCCGGGGCAGATCACCCTCGGGCAGCGTCACGACTCCACTTCGAGCAGCACCCGATGCCCAACCGTTCCACCGTCGTCCACTCGTACATGCGGTAGTCCCGGTGGAACTCCAGGAACCCGATCCGGTCGAGGGCCACCGTGACAGGATCGACGTCGACACGGGACAGCGCCTCTGCGATGGGTCGGGACGGCTGGCCGGTGTTCGAGTAGGCGATGCTGACGTGCGGGCGGAACTGCGCTGGTGTCGCCTCGACACGGTCGTCACCGAGCACCTCGGTGACGACGTCACGGATGGTCGAGCGGACAGCTTCGATCGACTCCACCGGTGTGGCGGGCAGGTAGACGGCCTCCGGCCGGACCACCGGCCGGTGGAAGGTGACCACGGGTGTCGACAGCGCGGCCAGCCGGACGGACAACTGTTGCCGCAACTCCACAACCTCGTCGGAGCCCACCTCGTCCACGAAGCCAATCCCCTCAGTGGTCAGATGCAACCACCGACCGGGGATGAGATCGAGCCCCGAGAAATCCCGTAGTACGACCTGCCACCGGGCTACCAGGTCGACCAGAGCGCTCTGTGCGCCCAACTCGAAGTGACAGGCGTAGAACCGTCGGCCCACCCGCCAACCGGGTCGCCACCACCAGTGGTCCTGCATAGCCTCGACATGCTCGATGCTCATCTGCGCGCCCTAGATATCCGACAGTCCAGCAGCCTTCTCGGGTCCCTGCGACACCCCTTGGTCATCGATGGTCTCAATCCGACCCGCCACGACAGGACGGGACGGGACGGAAGAGGGCATGATCCTGCCATGCGACTGCTGGTGCTGGGTGGAACCCGCTTCGTCGGACACGCGGTGGTGGCGACTGCTCTCGAACTCGGGTGGGAGGTCACCACCTTCAACCGGGGCCGCGCGGGTGACGACCTCGCAGGGGTCGACGCCCGACGCGGGGACCGCAGTCGGCCTGACGACGTTGCCATGCTCGCGTCGACCGGCAGGTGGGACGCGGTGGTGGACACCTCGGGATACGTTCCGCGCAACACCCTCGATGTGGCTGAGGCGTTGGCGCATGTCGTCGATCGATACGTCTTTCTCTCCACGGTCAGCGTGTATCGGGACTGGCCGGTTGAGCCACTCACCGAGGAGTCGCCCATCCTGGCCTGCCCTGCCGACGCCGGAGAGGATCACGGTACCGACACCGAGGACGGACCCACCCGCTACGGCTACCAGAAGTCGGGGTGTGAGAACGCCGTCCGGTTGGCCTTCGGTGAACATCGGACGACGGTCCTGCGGCCGGGTGTCATTCTTGGGCCGCGCGAGTATGTCGGCCGGTTGCCCTGGTGGCTGCACCGCATCGCGTCCGGCGGGCCGGTGCTCGTGCCTGCTCCACCCCAACGGTCGATCCAACCGGTCGACGTACGGGACCTAGCCGCCTTCGCCCTGCAAACGATCATTGACGAACGGTCGGGGTGTTACAACGTCTGCGCACCCATCGGAAGGTCCACCTTCGCCGACCTGGTCGGCTCCTGTGCCGAGGTTACCGGCGGACGGCCCGATTTCACCTGGGTGCCGGACGACGTGCTGACGAGCGCAGGTGTCCGACAGTGGTCGGAACTTCCACTCTGGCGGACGCATCCGGGAGTCTGGCAGGTCGATGCGACCCGAGCAGCGAGCGTGGGGTTGGCCTGTCGCCCCCTGGTCGACACCGTCCTGGATACCTGGCGCTGGCTGATTGATTCCAATCCGACGAACGCGCATGAGCGTCCCATGGAAATCGGCCTCGACAGGAGGAAGGAAGAACAGATTCTTGTCGCCTGGGCGCGCTCGTCACGTACTGCTTCTTGACGCTTCGCTGAGCCAGAGAGAAACCTCCTCCGCCACCTGACCAGCTACGGCATCTTCTCGCCACTGCGGAGCAGCAAGGATGTGGGACACCTTCGACATCCGCCCCACGAGGGAGGTGTTCCGTTTCTGTTGGGGAAGATCCAAAATCGATCGAAGAACACTTACGGCAGCATCCCGGTCACCTATCAGCAGACATGCTGCCCCCAGATCAATCTGGGTTCCGGCGACCTGGGAGTAGGGGCGACGCACTTCGGGCATATTTCTATACAACCGCAGGGCCTCGCTCGTGCACTTCGCTGCATTTTTACCTTCTGACACATCCAGCCATGCGGCCGCCGCACACGCCTCAGCCCTGGCCACACCGAAGGAGAACTCCCCACCGAATTCACCCAGATCATCTGGGCCACCGGCGACGAGATCCCGATCCCTGCGTGCTTGACTCAGCATTTCGGCCACTCCCCCCGGGTCACCAAGAATCGCTCGTGACCGAGCAGCAATATGGTGCAACCTAAACTTCGACCCCCCTTCAGGTGCCCCGACCAACGCCTTCGCCAGCAGGTCGAGAGCCACTCCTGGCTCATTACGCCAATTATGCAGCGTCATGCGGAGCCCATAAGTCCACGCCTTCATTGATGCATGGCCAGCGAGATCGGCATACTGCGTCGAAGCCCGTGCCAGGGTTGCGGATTCACGCCAGAACCCAAGGTCGAATGCGGATGAAGCCATCAGCCCAACCGACTGGGCAAGGGTCAGGTAAAGATCGACAAGCTCACGAGGGCGACGGCTCGAATAGGCGAGGGCTCGCGCGTTCTCACATATCTCGTACGCCACTCCAAAAGTCTCGGAAGCAGACATACCTCCGCATCGGGCGAGTGAAACGACTTCCTCCTGCAGCAGATCCCTGCTCTCAACCGAAACGGAGCAGGAAGCCAACATGCGGTCTTCAGACATGAACTCTGCCGCCTTGGCCAGCAGACGACCAACACCACCTGCGTCAGGAAATCCCTCCAGGGAGTCATGACTTTCCCCGGCGAGGTTCCAGAATCGTCGGCTCACCACGTCTGAAATTCTGCCAAGAGCAGTAGCCAGGATCTCCCGGTTCGTCCTTCCGAGGATAGTCGTCGGCCGGCTTCGCCAGTAGGCAACTGTTCGGACACTGACCCCGAGCCACTCAGCAAAACCCTCGTTGGTCATCCCCGCTGCTTGCTGAAGCAGGGAAGCTGACCTCCCCGTCCACTGCTCGATCTTCACCGCAACCTCGGCTCGCTCGATTGCATCGCGTTGCCCCCATCTTGCACTGCCATTGCCTGGCCACACCAGTGAGCCTGCCAGACCCTGATTCCCATCGGTTATTGAGGTCGGCCAGACCGAGCCGAAGTGCGGAAGCAGAACTTTTACGAACAGGAATCCCATCCGGAATCCCAGGGCCACCAGCTCGAACACCCGAAGGAGCGATCATGATTGTCAAGCTGAGGCAGTTCGCTTCCCGTGTCCGCCGTTTCTCAAGACCGGGTTGGGGCTGGCTCCGACTGCGTTCGGCTAGAAGTCTGAATTCCCCTCGGAGCAGCGACTTGGGCAAGGCGGTGCAGGAGGCGGAGTTCAGGGCTGCACGGCAGCGGATCCTGGACGAGGCGGAGCGGCAGCGGGGAAAGCCGGAGGCGCGGCACAGGTGGAATGACGGGCCGACGATTCGGCTGACGCCGTTGACGCGACAGGCACCGCTGCTCACGTACGGGCAGAAGCGGGGCTACCGCTGTGGGCAGTGAACTGCCGGTCGGGCGACGGGTGGCGTACTGGCGCAGTCGGCGGGCGATGTCGCAGCAGGTGTTCGCCGACGCCATCGGCAAGTCCAAGAGCTGGGTTGACAAGGTGGAGCGGGGTGTCCGCCGGTTGGACAAGCTGTCGACCCTCCAGGACATCGCCGTCGCGCTCCGGATCGACGTCGAACTCCTCCTCGGCACCGATCCTCCGCCCGCACAGCGCACCGGCGGGGCGATCGATCCGCTGATCGGGACCGAACTGGACCCGTTACGGACCGTCCTTTTCCGGTACGACGCTGCTCTTGCCCGCACCGCCCACACCGAGCCGAGCCGTGCTGCCCTAGCGGCACGAGTGGCGCACGCCTGGCTGGCTTTCGGGCACGCCGACTACCGGCACCTGCTGCGTACCCTTCCGGGGTTGTTGTCCGACGCGCAGCTCACCCGAGCCGCGCAACCCGACGACCCGGTCCCCTGCCGACTGTTGGGGCAGGTGTACCAGGTCACCTCGGCGGTACTGCACAAGCTGGGTGAGCTGGCGACGGCCTGGCTGACCGCCGACCGGGCCATGACGACCTGTCGGCGAACCGCTGACCCCCTCCTCGTCGCCTCGGCGACCGTGGCCCTCGCCCAGGTGGTCAGCGCCCTGGGCCGCCCCCGCCACGCGTGGGAGGTCGCCCTCGCCGTCGCCGACAGTCTCGCGCCGCCCGACCCGCCCACCGCCGATCCGGAACACCTCCGGGTGTACGGCGCTCTGCTGCTCCAGGCTGCCCGGGCCACCGCCAGGCACGGCGACCGACACAGCAGCGCAGACCTACTGGAGCACGCCGTCGAGATCGCCGACTCACTCGGCGACGACCATCAGCACCAGGGCACGAGCTTCGGCCCGACCCTGGTCACGCTGACCCGGGTCACCGCCGCCCTCGACCTGGACGAGCACCCCGACCCGCTTCGGCTGCACCGGGAACTCGTCGTCGACCCGGCCTTCCAGCGGCTCACCCTGGAACTGCGGGCCGGTTACCTGGTCGACGTCGCCGGTGGATTCCTGCGTCGAAACGACCTGCCGGAGGCAGGTCGGGCGCTGCTGCTCGCCGACCGGACCGCCCCCACCGAGGTACGTCACCGCCCCGCCGCCCGCAGCACGTTGCGTACCCTGCTCCGTCGTTCCTCCCACGCCGATCCCGCCCTCGCCCACCTCGCCGCGACCCTCCGGATTGCGCTGTGAGGGGTGAGCCCGGTCGGGTTATCCGCTGGTGTCGACGGTCGACGGCGAGCATGATCAGGAAAGGTGGACACCGGACCGCGATCGAGGGGAGGCCCGGCGATGACCAGCCGTACCCGAGCCGTTCTCGTCGACATCGACGGGACCCTCGCCCTGCGGGGGGACCGGTCCCCCTTCGACTGGGGCAGGGTCGGCGAGGACCTGCCGAACCCGGCAGTCGTCGAACTCGTCCAGACCCTCGCCGCCGCCGGACGGCACCGGATCATCCTGCTCTCCGGGCGGGACGAGGTGTGCCGGTGGCAGACCGAGCTCTGGCTCGACGCCCAGCGTGTCCCCTACGACGACCTGCACCTGCGCCCACAACGGGACAACCGGAAGGACTCGGTGGTCAAGGCGGAGATGTACCGGACCCTGGTCCGGGACCGGTACGAGGTGGCCTTCGTCCTCGACGACCGTGACCAGGTGGTCCGGATGTGGCGGGACGAGTTCGGCCTGACCTGCCTCCAGGTGGCCGAGGGGGACTTCTGACGTGGCGAACCTGCTCCTCACCGGCATCGTCGGCTCCACCGCCTACGGCCTCGCCGGGCCGGGGTCCGACGTGGACCGGCTCGGTGTGTACGCCGCGCCCACTGTCGCCTTCCACGGCCTCGACCCGCCCACCGGGCGGACCGCGTCGATAGTGCACCACGATCCGGACGTCACCTACCACGAGGCGGCGAAGGCGGCCACGCTCCTGCTCGCCGGGAACCCGACGGTCACCGAGCTGCTCTGGCTCCCCGACGACCTGTACGAGGTCCGCACCGACCTCGGTGCCGACCTGATCGCCATCCGGACGGCATTCCTCTGCGCCACCCGGGTCAGGGACGCCTACCTGGGGTACGCCACCGCCCAGTTCAAGCGGCTGCTCGACACCGGCCGGTTCGCGTCGAAGATGCGCAACCGCCAGGCCAAACACGGCCGACACCTGCTCCGCCTCCTCGACCAGGGTCTCGCCCTGTACGCCACCGGACACCTGCCGATCCGACTCGACGACCCCCAGCGGTACGTCGACTTCGGAACCGCAGTGGCCACGAACCCGGAGATCGCCCGCCCGGTCCTGGCCGACGCGCAGGCCCGGTTCGACTCGGTCACGTCCCCGCTGCCGATCCGACCCGACCGGGCCACCGTCGAGGCGTGGCTGCTCCGGGTCAGGCGGGCCTACCTGGACCCGGCCTGACGACTCCCACCCTCTGTGGTCCCGCCGCCACGACAGTGGAGGTCGGTGGCCCCTCCGGGGGCCGAAACGCGCCAAGATCTCGGCGGTGGGGTCACTCGCGCCGACGAGAACAGGCCGCCGGTCATCCGGCGGCCTGCTGCACGTGCTGATCGGGGGGGTGGGCGCGGCAGGTTTCGAACCTGCGACCCCTCGCTTGTAAGGCGAGTGCTCTCCCACTGAGCTACGCGCCCGGTACGCCGCAGACGCGGGCCGGTGGCTGGTCAGCTTACCTGCCGGCCACCGACCCGGTCGAACGGGATCAGGCGGCGGCGGTCTCGGCCAGCGCCTTGCGCCAGGCCTCCTGGTCACGGGCCTCGCCGGGCAGGTTCATCTCGGCGAACCGGACCACGCCGTCCCGGTCGATGACGAAGGTGCCCCGGTTGGCGATCCCGGCCACGTCGTTGAACACGCCGTACGCCTGGGCCACCGCGCCGTGCGGCCAGAAGTCGGCCAGCAGGGGGAACTGGTAGCCCTCCTGGTCGGCCCAGATCTTGTGCGCGTAGACCGAGTCGACGCTGACGGTGAGGACCTGGACGTCGTCGTTGACGTACTGGTTGAGGTTGTCCCGCACCTCGCACAGCTCGCCACGGCAGACACCGGTGAAGGCGAGGGGGTAGAAGACCAGCAGGACGGTCCGCTTGCCCCGGAAGTCGGAGAGCTTGACCTCCTGGTTGTTCTGGTCCTTCAGCACGAAGTCCGGCGCCTGGGCACCAACCTCGATCGGCATGCGAGCTCCTTGGGTAGTCACGGTCGACCAGCCTGCCACACGCCGGTGGGGTCAGGCCGTGCCCCGTCCCACCGGGGTCGGCGACCTCCGCCGGCCGGTGGGGGCGCCGGTTGCTACTTCTTGGCCTTGCTGCCCCGGCGCAGGACCAGACGGGCCCCGCTCCAGTCCGGGCCGGCGCTGATGGTCGAGGTCTGCTGGAGGCCGGCGGTCTGGGCGGACTCGGCCACCTCGCTCGGCTCGACGTGTCCGTCGCGGCCGGACTTGGGCGTCAGCAGCCACACGACCCCGTTGTCGGCCAGCGGGCCGAGGGCGTCCACGAGAAGCTCGAAGAGGTCGCCGTCGTCGTCGCGGTGCCAGACCAACACCGCGTCGACCACCTCGTCGGTGTCCTCGTCGACCAGGTCCCCACAACGGTCGGCAAGGGCGTCACGAAGTTCGTGGTCGACGTCCTCGTCGTACCCCATCTCCATGACGACCATCCCCGGCTCGATTCCGAACCGGTCCGCGAGGCTACGTACCCCGTCGGCGGCCTGACCAGCGGTCGCGCTCACTGTCGCGTGCCTCCTCATCTCGTGCTGCCCGGCATCGCGTCACGACGCCGTCAGGGCAAGTCCACACACTTGTGCCGCCGCGCGCAAGTGGCGCACCGGGTGGAACGGAATTTACCGCGCCAGCAGCGTACGGGCACCCTGGGTGATGGCATCCTCGGAGACCAGAACCTGACGGGCAGCCGGGCCTAATGGTACAAACGAGTCAACCGCTGCCACTCTGCGTACCGCCCCAACGTATCCCGCGTCGACGAGGGCGGCGATCACCCCCTCACCCACACCGCCGGTCCGCCGGGTCTCGTCGACGACCAGCACCCGGCCCGTGGCCGAGGCCTCCCGGAACAGATCGGCCACCGGGAGCGGTGCCAGCCAGCGCAGATCCACCACCCGGCTACCGAACCCCTCGTCGGCGAGGGTGGCCGCCGCCCGCAGCGACAACCTGACCCCGTTACCGAACGTCACGATGGTGAGGTCCTCGGCGGAGCCGACCCCGTACACCCGGGCGCGGCCGATCGGGACGTGTCCCGCGCTCCAGGCGGCGGGTTCGGCGTACTCCCCGAGCCACTCGCCGTCACCGTCGGTGTAGAGGTCCCGGGCCTGGTAGAGGGCGCCGGGCTCCAGGAAGACGGCCACCGTGCCGTCCACAGCGGCGCTGGCCAGGCAGGTACGCAGCATCGGGGCGGCGTCGTCGGGTCGGGCCGGTACCGCGACCACCAGGCCCGGCACGTCCCGCAGGACCCCCACCGCGTTGTCGTTGCGGGTCGGCCCGCCCGGCCCCTCCTGGTACGCCAACCCGGCCACCCGGACCACCATCGGGTTGCGCAGCGCCCCCTGGGACAGGAACTGGAGTGCAGCCGCCTCCTGGCGCAGCTGGTCCTCGGCGTGGTGCAGGTACGACAGGTGCTGGATCTCGGGGACGGGCAGCAGTCCGGCGAGTCCGGCACCGAGGCCGAGCCCGAGGATGGAGGTCTCGTCGAGGAGGGTGTCGAAGACCCGGGCCGGACCGAACCGGTCCCGCAGCGCCTCGGTGACCCCGAACAGTCCGCCCCGGGCGGCGACGTCCTGCCCGAAGACCGCCATCTGCGGATGGGCCAGCATCCCGTCGGTGAGGGCGGCGTTGATGCTCTCCGCCAGGGTCAGCGGGCCGGCCAACTCGGGCGGTTTGTCGCCGAACGCCTCGGCGCGGGCGGCGGCGTTCGGTCCGGCAGCCCGGGCCGCCGCGTCGGCCACCGCCCGGGAGACCCGTACCGGTCGGCGGGGTGCCAGCGGGGAGAGGACCTCGGTCGGCTCGGCGAGCTTCGGTTCCTCGATCACCTCCTCGGCCAGTCGACGCACCTGCCAGCCCGCCTCGTCGTAGTGCGAGAGGAGGTCCTCGGCGGTGACGAAGCCGCCCACGACCAGGGCACGGGCGGTGGCGAGGACCGGGTCGCGGGCCAGGTCGGCGTCGATCTCGGCCGCTGCGCGGTATCCGGTCTCGTCCTCGGCCTCGTGCCCCATCAGCCGTACCGTGTCCAGGTGGAGCACGGCGGGGCGGCGGTGGCGACGTACCCAGGCCGCCGCCGCGCCCGCCACCCGGTACGTCTGTTCCAGGTCGGTGCCGTCGGCGGCGAAGTACCTGACGCCGGGGCGGGACCGCAGCGTCTGCTCCACCCAGCCCCGAGGTGAGCGGACACCGCTGCCGAGGCCGTTGTCCTCGCAGACGAAGAGGATCGGCACCCGCAGCCCGGTGTGGTCACACCACCCGGCCGTGTTGAGGGCGGTGGCGGCGCTGGCGTGGTTGACGGCCGCGTCGCCGAACGAGGCGACCACGATGGCGTCCGGGGGCCAGGGGCCGCCTCCGGCATCGCCGCCGCGCCCGTCGGGGGCCGTACCGGCGGAGGGATCCGAGCCGGTACGGGCGTCCTGGTCGGCGGAGACGTCCACCCGGCGCAGCCGTTCCAGGGCCAGCCCGAGGCCGACAGCGCGCGGCAGGTGGGTGGCGGCGGTGGCGGTCACCGGCACCAGGTTCAGGTCGGCCCGGCCGAACACCTTGTCCCGGCCCCCGGCGAGCGGTTCCCGGGCCGAGGCGACCATCCCCCGCAGTACGTCCCGGGCCGCCTCCAGGTAGGGCGCACCGACCTCGACACCCGAGGTCGACTCGTGCGGGCCGCCGGAGGCTGACGCGTCGGCCTCGTCGGGGCCGATCGCGGCAGGGTCGTCAGGGGCACTCGCGGTGGATTCGTCGAGGGCACCCGCGGCAGGGCCGCCGGGATTACCCGCGCCTGAGCCGTCGGGGTTGCTCGCGGCGGGGCCGCCGGGGTTGCTCGTGCCTGAGCCACCGGGGTTGCTCGCGGCAGGGCCGTCGGTGCTGGCGGCTGAGCCGTCCGGGGCCGTCGGGGGGACGTCCTGGGTCGGGTCGCCGGTCGGGCTCCCGGAGGCACCGTCGGAGGCACCAGAAGAGGCACCGGGGGCGCTGGGGGCACCAGAGGCACCGGTGGCGTCGGGGTAGCCCGTCGGGGTCGCCCGGTCGGGGGCGGCGGGAGGCGTGGGAGTGGGAGGCGTGGCGGCGGGGTCGGTGGCGGCCTGGCCGGCGCGGTAGCAGTAGAACGCCCCGGAGCGGTAGTGCAGCAGCGCGGGGTCGGTGGGGCGCAGTGCGGCGGCCACCGCCGCGTTCCCCTCGTGTCCGGCCGAGGCGGTGGTGTGGAAACCCTCGCCGAAGCTGTAGAGCCACCGACCGGCCAGGTCGAGCTGTCGGCTGACGACCTGCGCCTGGAACAGCTCCAGCGCCCGGGCCCCGGTCAGCGGGGCCTGCGGTGGCAGCCCGGTGGCGGCGGGGTCCGGGGCGGCGGGCGTGTCGTCGCCGGCCGGGTCGGTGCGGTCGTCGGTCGGCACCGGGCTCGGGGCAACCGGCTCGCCGAGGTCACGTCGCTGATCCGGACCAGCCAGCGCGGCCAGTTCCTCCCGGAACCGCTCGTCGAGGTTTTGCGGGGTGCTCACGTCCGACAGCATTACCGAATTCGACCGCCTCCGCCCACTCGGACACTCCCCGGTCGTCGGGACACATTCGACCCCGGACCCTCATTTATCGACAGGAATCCATGGAGTTCCGGGGTTAGCCGGGGAGGAGCCGGGGTCAGCCGGGGAGGAAGGAGAAGCGGACCTGGCGGGTCGGGTTGTCCCCGTTGGTGTCGACGAGGCAGATCGACTGCCACGTTCCGAGGGCGAGCCGCCCGTCCAGGACCGGCACCGACGCGTACGGTGGCACGAAGGCGGGCAGGACGTGGTCGCGTCCGTGCCCCCGGGAGCCGTGCCGGTGCCGCCACCGGTCGTCGGTGGGCAGCAACTCGTCGAGGGCGGTGAGCAGGTCGTCGTCGGAGCCGGCACCGGTCTCGACGATCGCCAGTCCGGCGGTGGCGTGCGGGACGAACACGTGCAGGAGTCCGTCACCCTGGCCGGACACGAACTGCTCCGCCTCGCCGGTGATGTCCCGGACGGTGGGACGGGATCCGGTCTGTACGGTGATCACCTCGCTGCGCATACGCCGCATTCTGCCGTACCCACCGCAGGGCCGCGCCGCGAGCGACGATCAGCCCCCACCCTCACAGGTGGGAGGCAGCAGCCGCAGGCCGACTGCCAACAGGACCAGCCCGACCAGGCCGACGGGTGCGATGCCGACGTCACCCCCGGTCGCCGCGACCAGCGCCACCAGCAGGATCAGTGCCCCGGCCAGGATGAGTACGCCCGCCCCGGCCCGCCGTCTCGTCATGGACCGTACGGTAGGACCACTGCGCAACCGGACGATCACCGCGCCGGACGCACAACCACCCTCGGTGCGCAACCCGTCTGGCGCACCGATGACCGAATCGGTTCCGTCACCGCCCGGGACCCGCCCGGTTGACGGCTCACCGGTGACCCTCGGTCACCGGGGGTCGGATCGCGTCGACCCCGCCGACGAGCGCCGAAACCGCAGGTCAGCGTGGTGCTATACCGGCAGGAAACCGACCTGTTGCGATGAAATTACCGGTCGGTACCTGTGTTGAGTGTCGCGTCTGTGGGGCGCAGACGTGACGCGGGGGTCCACCAAAGGGCAGGATGGCGCTAGAGACCTGTCCCACACACAACCGAGGGAACGCCTGTGGCTACGGAACGCAAGCGCCCGGTGATCACCGCTGGTCTGCCGAGCCAGCTTCCGGACATCGACCCAGAAGAGACCGGCGAATGGGTCGAGTCGCTCGATGGTGTCATCGACGAGCGTGGAACCAAACGCGCCCGGTACGTCATGCTGCGCCTGCTCGAACGAGCCCGCGAGCGCCAGGTCGGGGTCCCGTCCCTGACCACCACCGACTACATCAACACCATCGCACCGGAGAGCGAACCCTGGTTCCCCGGCGACGAGCACGTCGAACGACGGATCCGGGCGTACGTCAGGTGGAACGCGGCGATGCTGGTGCACCGGGCGCAGCGCCCGGAGATCGGCGTCGGCGGCCACATCTCCACCTTCGCCAGCTCCGCGTCCCTGTACGAGGTGGGCTTCAACCACTTCTTCCGGGGCAAGGAGCACCCCGGCGGCGGGGACCACATCTTCTACCAGGGTCACGCCTCGCCCGGGATGTACGCGCGGGCGTTCCTGGAGGGGCGGCTGACCGAGCACCAGCTCGACGGGTTCCGGCAGGAGGTGTCGCACCCCGGCGGTGGACTGCCGTCGTACCCGCACCCCCGGCTGATGCCGGACTTCTGGGAGTTCCCGACGGTCTCCATGGGCCTGGGCCCGCTGAACGCCATCTACCAGGCCCGGTTCAACCGCTACCTGCACCACCGGGGCATCAAGGACACCTCCGACCAGAACGTCTGGGCGTTCCTCGGTGACGGCGAGATGGACGAGGTCGAGTCGCTCGGCGCGATCGGCGTGGCCGCCCGCGAGGAGCTGGACAACCTCACCTTCGTCATCAACTGCAACCTGCAGCGCCTGGACGGGCCGGTACGCGGCAACGGCAAGGTCATGCAGGAGCTGGAGGCGTTCTTCCGGGGTGCCGGGTGGAACGTCATCAAGGTGGTCTGGGGTCGGGAGTGGGATCCGCTGCTCGCGGCGGACACCGACGGCGCCCTGGTGAACCTGATGAACACCACGCTCGACGGTGACTACCAGACGTACAAGGCCGAGTCCGGCTCGTACGTCAGGGAGCACTTCTTCGGTCGGGACGCCCGGACCCGCAAGATGGTCGATGGGCTCTCCGACGACGAGATCTGGAACCTCAAGCGGGGTGGCCACGACTACCGCAAGCTCTACGCGGCCTACAAGGCGGCGACGGAGCACACCGGGCAGCCGACGGTGATCCTGGCCAAGACGATCAAGGGCTGGACGCTCGGCTCGCACTTCGAGGGCCGCAACGCCACCCACCAGATGAAGAAGCTGACGCTGGAGGACCTGAAGACCTTCCGCGACCGGCTCTACCTGGACGTCCCGGACTCGGTGCTGGAGGAGAACCCCTACCTCCCGCCGTACCTGAACCCGGGCGAGAAGTCCGACGAGATCGAGTACCTCAAGGAGCGGCGTCAGCAGCTGGGCGGGTACCTCCCCTCGCGGCGGCGCAGCACCAGGAAGCTGGCGATCCCCGGCACCGAGCGGTTCTCCGACGTCAAGCGTGGGTCGGGCAAGCAGAAGGTCGCCACCACGATGGCCTTCGTCCGCCTGCTCAAGGACATCATGAAGGACAAGGAGTTCGGCAAGCGTTGGGTGCCGATCATCCCGGACGAGGCCCGGACCTTCGGGATGGACTCGCTCTTCCCGACGCAGAAGATCTACTCGCCGCACGGACAGCAGTACACCTCGGTCGACCGGGACCTGTTCCTGTCGTACAAGGAGTCCACCGCCGGGCAGATCCTGCACGAGGGGATCAACGAGGCCGGTTCGGTCGCCTCGTTCACCGCTGCGGGCAGCGCGTACGCCACGCACGACGAGCCGATGATCCCGATGTACATCTTCTACTCGATGTTCGGGTTCCAGCGCACCGGTGACGGGTTCTGGGCGGCTGCCGACCAGATGGCCCGGGGGTTCGTCCTCGGGGCCACCGCCGGGCGGACCACGCTCAACGGTGAGGGTCTCCAGCACGAGGACGGCCACTCGCTGTTGCTGGCCGCCACGAACCCGGCAGTGGTGTCGTACGACGCGGCGTTCGGGTACGAGCTGGCGCACATCGTCGAGAACGGTCTGCACC
Organism: Micromonospora sp. NPDC000207; assembly: GCF_040300925.1. Taxonomy (NCBI): domain Bacteria; kingdom Bacillati; phylum Actinomycetota; class Actinomycetes; order Micromonosporales; family Micromonosporaceae; genus Micromonospora; species Micromonospora sp. NPDC000207. The sequence continues at coordinate 97,296 of NZ_JBEPEQ010000002.1, read as the reverse complement.
GGATGTACGGCGAGGACCCGGAGAACATCTTCTACTACCTCACCATCTACAACGAGCCGATCCACCAGCCGGCCGAGCCGGCCGACGTGGACGTCGAGGGTCTGCTCAAGGGCATCTACCGGTACTCCCCCGCCCCGTCGTCGGCGGCGGAGGGTCCGAAGGCGCAGATCCTGGCGTCGGGGACCGGCATGCAGTGGGCGCTCAAGGCCCAGGAGCTGCTCGCCCAGGACTGGGGGGTGGCCGCCGACGTCTGGTCGGTGACCTCCTGGACTGAGCTGCGGCGGGACGCCGTGGAGTGTGAGGAGCAGAACCTGCTCGACCCGGGTTCCGAGGCCCGGTTGCCCTACATCCAGCGGAAGCTGGCCGACGCCGAGGGGCCGAAGGTCGCTGTCAGCGACTGGATGCGCGCGGTACCGGACCTGATCTCCCGCTGGGTACCGGGGGACTACACCTCACTGGGCACCGACGGGTTCGGCCTGTCCGACACGCGGCACGCGCTGCGGCGGCACTTCCACGTCGACGCCGAGACGGTGGTCGTCGCGACGCTGCGGCAGCTCGCCCGGCGTGGCGCGGTCCCGGCGTCCGCGCCGGCCGAGGCGGCCCAGAAGTACGCCATCGACGACGTCCGTGCCGCACCGGTGGGCGAGACCGGCGGCGACAGCTGACACCCGTCAGGCCCCGTTGATCAAGGGGTTTGCGTCATGATTCGGCGAGAATCGGACGCAAACCCCTTGATCGTTTTCAGGTCCCCCCGACGAACGGGGGGATGGTAGAGGCGGTGGGGTCGGGCGTTCCTGGCGGGAACGTCCGGGGGCCCACCACCATCGCGGGCGACTCCCGAAGACGGACCGGTCAGCCGACGGCGGCCAGGTCGGTCAGCCGGGCCAGTGAGTCCTCCAGGTCCGCGCCGACCCGGCGCAGGCCGAGCCGCAGCAGTGCCGCCTTGACCGGTCCGGCCGGCCAGCGTACGACGATGAGCCGGACGACGGTGCCGCCCCGCTGCTCGTCGGCGGTGAGCTGCACGTAGATCTCGGTCCGCGCCTCGGCCCGGGCACCGGCGCCCTTGGCGCGTTCCCGCCAACCGATCAGGGTCGGCTCCTGGTAGGCGATCACCTCGGCTTCGTGCGCCGCACCGCGCCCGGCCTGGACCAGTTGTCGCCGACCGAAGCCCTCACCCGAGAGGACTTCGGCGGCGCGAACTCCCGCCAGCCAGGCCGGCAACTGCTCGGCCCGCTGCACGACTTCCCAGACCGCTTCCACCGGCGCCGCCACGTGCGCACTACGTTCCACGAGGATCATTTCTATTCCCCCATTGAGGACATCCGCGATATTCGTCACTCTATGCGGCAAAACGGACGCAATGGGACGTGTTTGGAAAAAGACACGCCGGAACCCCTTGCCCTCAGATCGCAGGCCGCCTATGGATTTCCCGGTCGGCACGCCCTAGAGTTCCGAACACCATTCACGTTCGGCTGCGTCTCTGGTGGAGGGTGCATGACGACCACGCCCATGCCCGCGTTCCCCGCCGGCTTCCGTTGGGGGGTCTCCACCTCCGCGTACCAGATCGAGGGGGGTGCCGACGCCGACGGACGGACTCCCTCCATCTGGGACACCTTCGCCGGTACGCCGGGACGGATCGTCGACGGCAGCAGCGGCGAGACCGCCTGCGACCACTACCACCGCCACACCACCGACGTCGCGCTCCTGGCCGACCTGGGCGTCGACGCGTACCGGTTCTCGGTGGCGTGGCCCCGGGTACGCCCCGACGGTGGTGCCGTCAACCCCGCCGGGCTGGACTTCTACGAACGGCTCGTCGACGACCTGCTCACCGCCGGGATCGACCCGGTCGCCACCCTGTTCCACTGGGACCTGCCACAGTCGCTCCAGGACACCGGCGGCTGGTTGCACCGGGACACCGCCGAACGCTTCGCCGAGTACGCCGACGCCGTCGCCGCCCGCCTCGGCGACCGGGTGAAGCTCTGGATCACCCTCAACGAGCCGTTCATCCACCTCAGCCTCGGCCACGGCACCGGTGAGCACGCCCCCGGCCAGGCGCTCTTCCTCGACGCCCTGCCCGTCGCCCACCACCAGCTGCTCGCCCACGGGCTGGCGGTGGCGGCACTGCGGGCCCGAGGCGCCGGACCGGTCGCCATCACCAACCACTACTCCCCCATCCGACCCGTCGGGGACACCGAGGCCGACCGGGCCGCCGCCGTCGGATACCACGCCCTGCACAACCGGCTCTTCACCGATCCGCTGCTCGGCCGGGGCTACCCCACCGGCCTGACCACCCCCGCCGTACGCGACGGCGACCTCGACGTGATCGCCGCCCCGATCGACGTACTCGGGGTCAACTACTACAACCCCACAGGCATCCGAGCCGCCCCCGAAGGCTCCCCCCTCCCCTTCGACCTCGTCGAACTCGACGGGTACCCCCGCACCGCCTGCGACTGGCCGGTGGCGCCGGGCGGGCTGCGCGACGTCCTCGTCTGGCTGCACGCCGAGTACGGCGACACCCTCCCGCCCGTCCAGGTGACCGAGAGCGGGTGCGCGTACGACGACCGCCCCGACGCCGAGGGGCGGGTGGTCGACACCGACCGGATCGCGTACCTCGACGGGCACCTGCGCGCGGTCCACGAGGCGATCACCGCCGGGGTGGACGTCCAGGGGTACTACGTCTGGTCCCTGCTGGACAACTGGGAGTGGGCCGAGGGGTTCACCAAACGGTTCGGACTGGTCCACGTCGACTACGACACCCAGACCCGTACCCCGAAGTCCTCCTACACCTGGTTGCGGGACCTCATCGCGGCGCACCGCGCCGCACCCCGCCGGTGACCACCGTCGACCCGATCCCGGCGGCGCTGCCGGCGGCACTCGCCGAACCGACGGTCCCGGTCCGGCGGGGCTGGATCGCGTTGGCCTTCGCGGCGAACCTCGGCGTCTGGATGGCCTTCCTCACCCCCATCCAGGTGCTCCTGCCACAGCAGGTGGAGCAGATCGCCCCCGGCGACAAGGAGGCCATGCTCGCCGTGGTCACCGGGCTGGGTGCGCTCGCCGCCGTCCTGGCCAACCCGCTCGCCGGAGCCTGGTCCGACCGGACCTGCCTGCGGCTGGGCGGGCGGGAGTTCGGCCGACGGCACGTCTGGACCGTCGGCGGGGCGGTCCTCGGCGCCCTCGCCCTGGTCCTGCTCGCCCAGCAGCGGACCATCCTCGGAGTGGCGCTGGGGTGGGTCGCCGCCCAGGTCTGCTTCAACGCGATGCTGGCCAGCCTCACCGCCGCGATCCCGGACCGGGTGCCGGTCGCCCAACGCGGCGGGGTCGCCGGATGGGTGGGCATCCCCCAGGCACTCGGCCTGGTCGCCGGGGCGGTCCTGGTCACCGCACTGGTCCGGGGCAACACCGCCGGATACCTGGCGGTCGCGGCGGCGATCCTGGTGCTGGCCGTCCCGTTCGCCCTGCTCACCACCGACGATCCGCTGCCCAGGACGCACCGCCCGCCGGTACGGTTGCGCGCCCTGATCGCCTCGATGTGGATCGATCCCCGACGGCACCCGGACTTCGCCTGGGCCTGGCTGACCCGGTTCCTGGTGCAGGTGGGCAACGCGCTGGCCACCCTCTACCTGCTCTACTTCCTCACCGACAAGGTGCGCCATCCGGATCCCGGGGGTGCCCTGCTGATGCTGATCCTGCTCTACACCGTCGGGCTGACGGGGACCGCGGTGATCGCCGGTCGACTGTCGGACCGCTCGGGACGGCGTCGGATCTTCGTGATCGTCGCCGGGGTGGTGATGGCGGTGGCCGCGCTGCTGCTGGCCGCCGTACCGACCTGGCCGGTGGCGCTGGTCGCGGCGCTGATCCTCGGTGCCGGGTACGGGGTCTACCTGTCGGTCGACGCCGCCCTGATCACGCAGGTCCTCCCCCGGGCCACCGACCGGGCCAAGGACCTCGGCGTGATCAACATCGCGAACAGCGCCCCACAGGTCCTCGGGCCGGTGATCTCCGCGCCGATCGTGGTCCACCTGGGCGGCTACCCCACCCTGTACGTGGTCACCGCGCTGGTCACCCTCCTCGGCAGCGCCCTGGTCCTGAAGATCCGCTCGGTCCCCTGACCCGGCGTACGGCCTCCCAGCACACCGCGCCGCCCACCGTTCACCGCCAACCCCGCACCACTAACCGGGCACCACTAACCGCGCACCGCTAACCGCGCACCGCTAACCGCGCACCGCTAACCGCGCACCGCTAACCGCGCACCGTGAACCGTGCTCCGCGCGCACCTGTGAGACGCGCACCTGTAGAGGGGTGACCCTCTATACCGTGGGCGTTAACAAGGGGCCCTTCCTTGCGCCGGGGGCGGCGGCCGTAGGCTGGGGACGTGACGGTACGTGTACGCTTCGCCCCTTCCCCGACCGGTATGTTCCACGTCGGCGGTGCCCGCTCGGCACTGCAGAACTGGATCTACGCCAAGCAGCAGGGCGGGGTGTTCGTGCTCCGTGTCGAGGACACCGACGCGGCGCGCAACAAGCCCGAGTGGACCGAGGGGATCCTCTCCGCCCTGGAGTGGATCGGCATCGAGCGCGGCACCTACGAGGGTCCCTACTTCCAGTCGGCGTACGCCGAACAGCACCGGGCCGCCGCCGGGCGGCTGCACGACGCCGGTCGGGCGTACTACTGCGACTGCACCCGGGACGCGGTGCAGGCCCGCAGCGGCTCCCAGTACTCCGGCTACGACGGGTTCTGCCGGGACCGGGCGCTGCCCCCGGGTGAGGGGCGGGCCCTGCGGTTCCGCACCCCGGACGAGGGTGCCACGGTGGTGGTCGACCTGATCCGGGGCGAGCCGACCTTCGAGAACAAGCTGATCGAGGACTTCGTCATCGCCCGGGGTGACGGCTCGCCGGTGTTCCTGCTGGCAAACGTGGTGGACGACATGAGCATGGGGATCACCCACGTGATCCGGGCCGAGGAGCACCTGCCCAACACCCCCAAGCAGCAGCTCCTCTGGGACGCCCTCGGGGTGCAGCCGCCGGTGTGGGCGCACGTGCCGGTGGTCGTCAACGAGAAGCGGCAGAAGCTGTCGAAGCGGCGGGACAAGGTCGCGCTGGAGGCGTACAAGGACGAGGGCTACCTCGCCGACGCGATGCGCAACTACCTGATGCTGCTGGGTTGGGCCCCCTCCGGCGACCGGGAGATCGTGCCCTGGTCGGTCATCGAGGACGAGTTCCGGTTGGCGGAGGTGAACCCCTCTCCCGCGTTCTTCGACGAGAAGAAGCTGCGGGCGTTCAACGGGGAGTACATCCGGGCGCTGCCTGTGGACGAGTTCGTCGCCGCCTGCCAGCCGTGGCTGACCGGCACCGCCACCATCCCGCCGCCGCCGTGGCAGCCGGAGGAGTTCGACGCCGCCGCCTTCGCCGCCGTCGCACCGCTGGCCCAGACCCGGATCGCGGTCCTCAGCGAGATCGTGCCCAACGTCGACTTCCTCTTCCTGGCCGACCCGCTGATCGACGAGGGGGCCTGGAAGAAGGCGATGAAGGAGGGGGCGGGCGACCTGCTCGACGCGGCGATCGCCGCCTTCGACGCGCTGGCCGACTGGAACGCCGACACCCTCAAGTCGACGCTGGAGGCGGTGGGTGCCGAGCGGGGTCTGAAGCTGGGCAAGGCGCAGGCGCCGGTCCGGGTCGCGGTCACCGGTCGTACCGTCGGGTTGCCGTTGTTCGAGTCCTTGGAGGTGCTCGGCCGGGACCGGTCCCTGGCCCGGCTGCGCGCCGCCCGCGTCCGGCTCCCCTGAGCCGACGCACGACCACCCGGAGCGGCCCGCGTCCGGCTCCCCTGAGCCGACGCACGACCGCCCGGTGCCGTCCGGCTGCCGGTGAGCCGACGCACGACGAAACGTCCGGCCCCCTCCGCCACCTGCGGGCGGGGCCGGACGTCCTCGGCGGTCAGCGGGCGGCGCGGCGACGCAGCAGCAGCCCGGCGACGAGCGCCCCGACCAGCGCCACCCCACCCAACGCCCACAGCCATCCTGAGCCACCGTCGTCGCTGGCGTCGGCGGCCGGGACCGGGCTCGCCGCCGGTTCGGCGCTCGGCGACGGCTCGACCGACGGCTCCGCACTGGGCGACGCCTCGGGCGTGACCCCGGTGGTGACAGTGAACGTCACCTCGCCCCGGACCCGGTGGCCGTCGGCCGACGGCACCGAGAAGGCGACGGTGTACTCCCCGGCCGGGCCGGGCTGCACCGGAACCGTCACCGTCTTCCCGTCGAAGGTCGGCTCACCGGCCGCCGCCGAGGTCCCGTCCGGCCCGGTGACGGTGATCTCGGACCGGTTGGACACACTCGACAGGAAGCGCAGCTCGACCTCCTGCGGTGCCTCGGCCAGGATAGCCCCGTCCTTGGGGTCACTGCCTGTGAACGAGTTGTGCGCGGCAGCCGGTGACCCCGGCAGCAGCAGCGTCACTCCCAGCACCACACCGACGACGGCCAGCGAGGCGCGCACCGCGCGTACCACCCTGCCCCCCATGAACACCTCCGCAAAGGTAAGATCCGCCCGCTGATCAACGGCTGGTCATTAGTCGATTCGAGATCGCAGATAGTTCCAATTACTGTTCCAGTAGCTGCGTTCTAGCGTCGTTCTGCAACCCTTGACGTGGACATCCGGGCCTGTGGCCACGGTCACCGTCGTCATACGACCACGCCTGACCTGCAGCAAGCCAACCATCGACGGGGCGGAGGGGGCGGCCGATGGGCGACACGGCGAGCCGGCTGGTAAAGGTGCTGAGTGGATTTCTGATGGGTGCGGTGCTGTCGCTGGGAGCGGCAGGCACCGCCTGGGCGGCACCGAAGCCGAAACCACCACCCGGGGTGGACATCTCCGGGGTGGGGCTCACCGAGCCGCTACGGCTGCGCGTCGACACGCACGACGGGCACGTCAACGCGGTGATCGACCAGGTGAGTTGGCTCGGTCGTACCGGGCAGGCCAAGGGGCCGAAGGAGGCCGACCTCGGCCCGAAGTACACGGTGGTGGTGTTCGCCGGTGAGGAGCCGAAGCACACCTACGACCTGTATCCGAAGGCCGTCGGCGGGCCACGGGTCTACCGGCCGGCCAAACAGCCGGACGAGCGCAAGACCAGCTCGGGCTGGTTCCTGGGCCGACTGAACATGTCCGAGACGCTGCGTGGCGCCGGGGTGCCGTTGGAGCGACAGCTCGACACCCTCTCGGGAGGCATCGGCGGCGGCGAGCGGGTGATCCCGGACGACTCGTTGAACGCCAGCCGGAGCATCAACGAGTCGGTGGGTGAGCTGCGGCGGCTGCTGCTGATCAACGTGGCGGTGGCGGTGACCATCACCATCGGGCTGGCCGGCATCGCGCTGCTGGTCCGGCGACGGTCCCGCTGATCCGGTCGGCGTCGGCCCGGGTCGACGCCGTGGTGGACACCGGCGCGGGCGGGGGTTGCACACCCTGCCCGCGCCGACTCAGCACCAGCGCTGTGGGGGACGTTCCCGGCGACCGGTGCGACGACGGCGGGGCCGCACCGGCCCGTGCCGGTGAGCCCCGGCCCAGCCGGGGAGGTCGCTGAGGCAGGACCGGCCGTCCTCGGTCGGCGACCCACCGACCACCTCGCCGGTACGCTGCCGCGGCACCACCGGCTCGTCGACGGTGCACTCCGGGGTGCGGGCGACCGACTGGTCGCTCGGGTGGGCGGCTCCGCAGGCGGGTCGCCTCGGGTGCTTGCCCGCCCCCGGCTGCTCATGATGACCCGGCCGGCAACTCTCGCCCTGGGCGCAGCCGTGTTCGGCCTCCCCGTGCGCCATCCCGGTCTCCTCACGCTCGCCCTCGCCGGGCGGTCCCCTTCCCGGCGTGTCTGTACGGTACTGGTCCGCCCGGCTCCGGCGAACGGCCCCCGGCCAGCAGCGCCGCCCGCCGTTGCGGATGGGTCGTTCGGGGGATGCGGTCCCCGGCCGGGTCGTTCCGAGGTCGGAGGTCGACGGGCCGGGGGTGTGGTGTGATCGGCGACGTGCGAGTGCCGTCGTGGCTCGGGTCCGGGACCCGGGGACGTGACCTGACGCTGGCCGGCGGGTCGCTGGTCGGCGGCCTGGTCATGTACAGCGTCGGCTTCCGGGCCGGTCTGGACTGGCTGCCGCAGCTGCCCCGGCCCTGGTTCCTGCTCCCCCTGGTGGCGGTCTGCGTTGCGGTCGCCCTGCGTCGGGTGGCCACCCGGACCGGCCTGGCCCTCGGCACCGCGGCGTTCGTCGCCGACACGGCCCTCGGCGGTTCGGTGGCCACCGCGATCATCTACACCCAGGTGCTCTACGACTCCTGCGTGTACGGCTCACCCCGGTTCTGGCGGCGACTGCTGCGGGTGACTGTGGTGCTGACGGTGCTGACCCCGGTGGTCGGTGTCCTGGTGCTGTGGGACTGGGAGGCCCTGGCCCTGGGCGTCGTGGTGGCGCTGATCGGGCTGCTGCCGGTGCTGACCGGGACGACGGTCCGGCAGTACCGGGACCGGGCCGTGGCCGAACGGCTCCGGGCCGAGCAGACCGCCCGGCTGGTGGAGCTGGACCGGCGGCAGGCGGTCGGGGCGGAACGGTCCAGGATGGCCCGGGAGCTGCACGACGTGGTCGCCAACCACCTCAGCGCCGTCGCCATCCACGCCACCGCCCTGTTGTCCGTACCGGGACTGGACCGGGCGCAGGTGGACTCGGCGTTACGGGTGATCAGGGAGAACAGCGTGCAGGGGCTGGCGGAGATGCGGCAGATGATCGGACTGCTGCGGGAACCGGCCGGGGACGGTGACGGTCCGGACTCGGCCGAGGAGCCGACCCGGGCCCGGCTCAGCGAGCTCGACGTCCTGGTGGAGCGGGTGCGGGCGGCCGGTCTGACGGTCCGTACCACGGTGACGGGGGTGCCGCGTCCCCTGCCGGTCACCGTCGACCTCGCCGGATACCGGATCGTGCAGGAGTCGTTGACCAACGCCCTCAAGCACGGGGCCGGGGAGGCGGAGTTGGCGGTGACGTACCAGCCGGGGGTGGTGGTCGTGACAGTGACCAACCGGGTGCGGGCCGGGCGGGAGGCGGTGCCCGGCGCGGGCGCCGGCCTGATCGGGATGCGGGAGCGGGTGGCGTTGCTCGACGGCCGGTTCTCCGCCCGGAAGGAGGACGGATGGTGGCGGATCCACGCGGAGCTGCCCACGACGGAGGCGGTGGCGTGACAGGGACGGACGGCGGGCCCACGTCGCCCGGTGGCCTCGGCGACACCATCGACGGGGTACGCACGACGGGAGGGTCGGGTCCGGTGCGGGTGGTGCTCGCCGACGACCAACAGGCGGTACGGGCCGGGTTGGCGCTGATCCTGGCCGGGGCGCCGGACGTGGAGGTGGTCGGTCAGGCCGCCGACGGCCGGACGGCTGTCGACCTGTGTCGGGCGCTGCGTCCCGACGTCGCGGTGCTGGACATCCGGATGCCGGTGCTGGACGGCATCTCGGCGACGCGGGAGATCGTCGCGCAGGAGCTGGCCGACGTCCTGGTGCTGACCACCTTCGACCTCGACGAGTACGTCTTCGGGGCGCTGCGGGCCGGGGCGTCGGGGTTCCTGCTCAAGGACACCGACGCGGCGGGGCTGGTGGCGGCGGTATGCACCGTGGCGCAGGGCGAGGGCATCATCGCCCCCGGGGTGACCCGGCGGTTGATCAGCGCCTTCGCGGCGACCGCCCCGACGGCGTCGGCGCAGTCCAGGACGGCGGTGCGGTCACTCACCCCCCGGGAACGGGACGTGCTCGCCTGCCTGGGGCGGGGGTTGTCCAACCAGCAGATCGCCGACCGGTTGGGCCTGGCGGAGAGCACCACCAAGACCCACGTCAGCCGGATCCTCACCAAGTTGTCGCTGCGCAGCCGGGTGCAGGCCGCCATCCTGGCCCAGGAGTCGGGGCTGCCCGAGCCGCCGGGGTGAGCCGGACCGGCCCGACGGTCGGTCGCGGGCGGCCGGGTGGCAGGGTGGAGGGGTGGGGCAGGCTACGGAGTTGTCGGCGACGCTCAGGCGTATCGAGCGGGCCGCCGGTGGGCTGGCCACGGCCAGTGTGGCCCGGATGGACGAGACCCTGCCGTGGTTCCGGGCGCTCCCGGCCGAGCAGCGGTCCTGGGTGATGCTGGTCGCCCAGTCCGGGGTCCGTTCGCTGGTGGAGTGGCTGCGCGACGGCGGCGGTACGGCCGACAGCAGCCAGGAGGTCTCCGACGAGGTCTTCGCCACCGCTCCGCAGGCGTTGGCCCGGTCGATCAGCCTCCAGGAGACGGTGGCCCTGATCAAGGTGACCATCGACGTGGTGGAGGAGCAGGCCGGGGAGTTGGCCGCGCCCGGTGAGGAGCAGCAGCTCCGGGAGGTGATGCTGCGCTTCTCCCGGGAGATCGCGTTCGCCGCCGCCAGGGCGTACGCGCGGGCCGCCGAGTCGCGGGGCTCCTGGGACGCCCGGTTGCAGGCGCTGCTCGTCGACGCGCTGCTGCGCGGGGACTCCCCGGACGTGCTGGCGAGCCGGGCTGCGGCGTTGGGTTGGACTGACGCCCCGCCGGTGGCGGTGGCGGTGGGCCGGTCCCCCGGTGGTGCGGTGGCGGCGGTGCTGCACACCGTCTACCGGCAGGCCCGCCGGATCGGCGCCGAGGTGATCGGCGGGGTGCACGGTGACCGGCTGGTGGTGGTGCTGGGCGGGGCGGCGGATCCGGTGAGCGCCACGGGGAACCTGTCGGAGGCCTTCGGGGAGGGGCCGGTGGTGGTGGGTCCGGCGGTGCCGAGTCTGGACGAGGCGACCGAGTCGGCGCGGGCCGCGCTGGCCGGGTTCCGCGCGGCCCCGGCCTGGCCGGGTGCCCCCCGGCCGGTGTCGGCGGAGGACCTGCTGCCGGAGCGTGCCCTGGCCGGGGACACCGAGGCCCGCCGCCGGTTGCGGCACGACGTGTACGCGGGGTTGGTGCGGGCCGGGGGTGAGCTGTTGCCGACCCTCGACGCCTTCTTCGCCGCCGGGGGGACGTTGGAAAGCGCGGCCCGCGCCCTGTTCGTCCATCCGAACACTGTGCGTTACCGGTTGCGCCGGGTCAGCGACGTCACGGGTTTCTCGCCGTTGACGCCGCGCGACGCCTTCGCCCTCCAGATCGCGCTGACGATCGGTCGACTGGATCCGACGCCGAATCACCTGATTTCTCCATCCAGTGCCAAAAACACCCAGAAAATCGATGATCGACGTCAATCTTTGTAGGGTCTCTCCAATGGTCCTAGTGTGGTTTGGTGCCAGTCGACACCCTGAACTCGTGAGTAGTCCGGGAGAGTCATAGTCGTGCTCGCCGTACTCTCGCCCGGCCAGGGTTCGCAGAAACCTGGCTTCCTCCTACCCTGGCTCGACCTGACCGGCAGCGAGGCGCGACTGCGCTCGTGGTCCGAGCTGGCCGGGGTCGACCTGGTGCACCTCGGCACCGAGGCCGACGCCGAGGAGATCAAGGACACCGCCCGCACCCAGCCGCTGCTGGTCGCGGCGGCCCTCCTCGCCGCCGAACACCTCCCGATGGACGAGGTCACCGTCACCGCCGGCCACAGCGTCGGCGAGCTGGGCGCAGCCGCCCTGGCCGGTGTCCTCACCGCCGAGACCGCGATCACCCTCGCCGGCGTACGCGGCCGGGAGATGGCCGCCGCCTGCGCGCTGGAGCCCACCGGGATGGCCGCCCTGCTCGGCGGCGACCCCGACGAGGTCCTCGCCGCGATCGAGGCCGCCGGACTACACCCGGCCAACCGCAACGGTGCAGGTCAGGTGGTCGCCGCCGGCTCGATCGCCGGGCTGGAGCAGCTCGCCGCCGCACCGCCGGCCAAGACCCGGGTGATCCGGTTGCAGGTAGCCGGGGCGTTCCACACGCCGTACATGGCCCCGGCCGAGAAGGCCCTCGCGGTGGTGGCCGCCGAGATCACCCCGACCGACCCGGTGCGGACCCTCCTGTCCAACCTCGACGGCTCGGCCGTCGGCCACGGCCCGGACGTGATCCAGCGCCTGGTCCACCAGGTCACCGCCCCGGTCCGGTGGGACCTGTGCATGCGGACCCTGGCCGACCTCGGGGTCACCGCCGTCCTCGAACTGCCCCCGGCCGGCAGCCTCGCCGGCCTGGTCAAGCGGGAACTCAAGGGTCCCGGCCTGCCGGAGATCGTCACCCTGAACACCCCGGACGACCTGCCCGCCGCGCGGGACCTGATCGCCCGGCACGGCAACGCCTCGGATCGCCAGTCGACCACGGAGGTGGACGCATGACCGGGAGCCGGATCCTCGCGCTCGGGCACTACCAGCCGTCGCGGGTGGTGACCAACGACGACATCGCCGAACTGGTCGAGACCAACGACGAGTGGATCCGCGACCGGGTCGGCATCGTCTCCCGGCGGATCGCCGAAGCCGGTGAGTCGGTAGCCGACATGGCCGCCGCCGCCGCCGACAAGGCGCTGGCCAACGCCGGGCTGACCCCGGCCGACATCGACCTCGTCGTGGTGGCCACCTGCACCGCGATCGACCGCAGCCCCAACATCGCCTGCCGGGTCGCGGCCAAGCTGGGCATCCCCGGCCCCGCCGCCTTCGACGTCAACACCGCCTGTTCCGGATTCGCGTACGCCCTCGGCACCGCCGACCACGCGATCCGGGCCGGTGCGTCCCGCAACGCCCTGGTCATCGGCGCCGAGAAGCTCTCCGACATGGTCGACTGGACCGACCGGACGACCTGCATCATCTTCGCCGACGGGGCGGGTGCCGCGGTGCTCACCGCCACCGCCGACGGCGAGCCGGCCGGGGTGGGCCCGGTGGTGTGGGGTTCGGTGCCGGAGAAGAGCGACGCGGTACGCATCGAGGGCTGGCGTCCGTACGTCAGGCAGGAGGGGCAGTCGGTGTTCCGGTGGGCTACCACCACCCTGGCCCCCCTCGCCCTCCAGGCGTGCGAGCGGGCCGGAGTGGCCCCGGAGGAGATCGCCGCCTTCGTGCCGCACCAGGCCAACACCCGGATCATCGACGGCATCGCCCGGCGGCTCGGCATGCCCGACGCGATCATCGCGAAGGACATCGTCGAATCCGGGAACACCTCGGCGGCGAGCGTTCCGCTGGCCCTGTCGAAGCTCGTCGAGCGCCGGGAGGTGCCCTCCGGGGCACCGGTCCTGCTGTTCGGCTTCGGCGGTGGCCTGACCTACGCCGGTCAGGTCGTCCGCTGCCCGTGACGTACCCCGCCCGGCACCCCACGCCGGGCGGACCCAGGACGCTCCGGCGAGCCGTGCCGGGCGTCCCCCCGAGACCCGTACCGGCGGCAGCGCCGGACGTGACGGACGGCGTCGCCGCCCGTCGAGTGCAACCGCATCGAGAGGAACCATCCGCAATGACCCGTGAAGAGATCACCAGCGGCCTCGCCGAGATCCTCGAAGAGGTGGCCGGGGTGAACCCGGAGGACGTGGCCGAGGGGAAGTCCTTCACCGACGACCTCGACGTCGACTCGCTCTCCATGGTGGAGGTCGTGGTGGCCGCCGAGGAGAAGTTCGGCGTCAAGATCCCCGACAGCGAGGTCCAGAACCTGAAGACCGTCGGTGACGCTGTCACCTACATCGAGGCGCGGCCCTGACATGAGTCGCTTCGACGTCGTCGTCACCGGGCTCGGCGCGACCACCCCGCTGGGCGGGGACGTCGCGTCGACCTGGGACGCCATGCTCACCGGCCGCTCCGGGGTGGGTCCGCTCACCGCGGAGTGGGCCGAGCAGTTGCCGGTCCGTATCGCCGCCCATCTCGCCGTCGAGCCGAGCACGGTCATCGACCGGATCAAGATGCGTCGGCTGGACCGCTCCGAGGCGATCGCGCTGATCGCGGCGCAGCAGGCCTGGGCCGACTCCGGGCTGGCCGACTCCGGGCTCGACAAGGAACGACTCGCCGTCAGCATCGGATCCGGGATCGGTGGCGCCGTCACCCTCCTGGACCAGGACGACATCCTGGAGAAGTCCGGTCCGCGGCGGGTCTCCCCGCACACCATCCCGATGCTCATGCCGAACGGCCCCGCCGCCTGGGTGGGGCTGGAACTCGGTGCCAAGGCCGGGGTGCACGCGGTGGCCAGTGCCTGCGCCACCGGGGCGGAGGCGATCTCGCTCGGGCTCGACCTGATCCGCGCCGGCCGCGCCGACGTGGTGGTGGCCGGCGGGACCGAGGCGGTCATCCACGCACTGCCGATCGCCGGGTTCTCCTCGATGCGGGCCATGTCCACCCGCAACGACGACCCGGAGCGCGCCTCCCGTCCCTGGGACAAGGGCCGCGACGGTTTCGTGCTCGGTGAGGGCGCCGGGGTGCTGGTCCTGGAACGGGCCGACCACGCCGCCGCCCGGGGTGCCCGGGTGTACGCCCGGCTCGCCGGGGCCGGGGTCACGTCCGACGCGTACGACATCGTGCAGCCGCACGCCGAGGGGGAGGGCGCGATCCGGGCGATCAAGAAGGCGCTCGCCGACGCGGACATGGCCGGTACGGACATCGCGCACGTCAACGCGCACGCCACCTCCACCCCGGTCGGGGACATGCTGGAGATCGGTGCCCTGCGGGCAGCGGTCGGTGACCACCCGGTGCTGTCGGCCACCAAGTCGATGACCGGGCACCTGCTCGGTGCGGCGGGTGCCCTGGAGTCCATCGCCACCATCCTGTCCATCCGGGACGGCGTGGTTCCGCCGACGATCAACCTGGACGACCCGGACGACAACCTCGACCTCGACGTGGCCACGAACAAGGCCCGGCACATGGAGGTCCCGGCCGCGCTGAACAACGCGTTCGGCTTCGGCGGGCACAACGTGGCTCTCGTCTTCACCCGTCCCTGAGCACCAACCCGCCCAGCGGCGACCCCGGCCGCCCGCACGCGGTGTGAGAAAGGGTCCCTCGTCGACGAGGGACCCTTTCCTTTTTCCGTGCCGCCGGAGACCGGGGGCGTCGGGGGCGGTGGGAGGGGACCTTTCCTTCTTTTCGTGCCGTCGGACAGCGGGTGCGGCGGGGCCTCGGGGGCAGTGGGCTAGCATCTCTCGGCCGCCTGTGACGGCGGGGACACTGAGGACCTGACGATGCATCGAAGAATGGCCGTGCTGGCCGCGCTCACCCTGACCCTGGTCGCCGGCTGCGGCGAGGCCGCCTCCGAACCCGCCGCCCAGAATCCGACAGCGACGTCCCCCGAGACCGCCGCGACGCCCACCGCCGCCACCGAGACCGCGACGACGCCCACCGCCGACGACGCACCCTGGTACGACAAGGTCCCGCCCGCGCAGGCCGCCGGGACCGTCGGTGGACGGGACAGCGCGTGTCACCTCCCGCTGGTCTTCTCCCTCGCCGAGGGGACGAAAGCCACCAGGATCGAGATTCCCGACGACGTCGACGATGAGATCCGCGACGTGCTGACCCGGCAGGGCGGGGCCACCGTGGTGTGCGAGGTCGACGCGAAACCGATCAAGGCCGGGTTCCTGCGGGTGTGGAGCGTGGACGAGCCGAAGCGTCGGCCCCGCCCGGCGGTGGAGTCGTTCGTCGCCGCTGTGAAGCAGGTCGACGACCCGCAGTACCGGACCGTGAAGACGGCGCTCGGGGACGCGGTCGAGGCGACCTGGATCTCCACTCCGGAGATGGCCGGCGAGTCACGGCGGGAATTCGCCCTCGCCGTCCGGGCCAGCGGTCGAACGGTGCTGCTCAGCAGCAGCGAGAGCCTGATCGCGGAGATCGAGGACGTACTCTCCGTGTTCCGGCTGGCCGTCCGGACCGTCGCCCCCACCGGCTGACCCCACCCGGGGGACCCTGCCGACTGACTGCGCCTCCTCCGTAGATCTCGGCGGATGTTGGCTGCCGGAGGGGCAACACGCTCCGGGGTTCGGGGCGGAGGCAGCTCGCTCGGAGAGCCACCGGGGAAGTTCCCGGGGTCGGTTCACACGTGGACGGCCTCTCGGGCGAGGGTGACCGCGCCGAGGAGGGCGGCGTCGTCGGCGAAGGCGGACAGGACCACGTCGGGACGGTGCGGGAGGACCTCGGCCAGCCGGTCGACGAGGAGGCCACGGATGACCGCGCTGCCGGCCACCCCGCCGACCAGGACCACCCGCGCCGGGTCCAGCAGGAGGCAGCAGGTGACCAGGTGGCGGGCCAGTTCGTCGACCCGGGCGGTCAGGGCGTCCCGGGCGGCCCCTGGATGTTCGGCCGCCCCGGCCAACCCGGCGGCTCCCCCGGCCAACCCCAGTTCCTCGGCGAGCCGGTCCAGGGCTCGGCCGGAGAAGTCCAGCTCCAGCATGGTTCCCGGCCACGGGCCACCGGCGACGGCGTACCCGATCTCACCGGCGGCGCCCCGGTGTCCGGCGAGGACGCTGCCGCCCACCGTGACGGCCGCCGCCACCCCGGTGCCGATCCCGACGACCAGGCCGGGGTCGGCGTCGCGCAGGGCGCCGATCCGCAGCTCGGCCAGGGCGGCGGCGTTGAGGTCGTTGTCGACAGCCACGGCGGCGACGTCGAGACCGTCGCGGACCGCCTCGGCCAGCCGCAACAGTTCCCAGCCGGGGACGTTGGGGGCCAGGTCGATGCCGTCGGGTCGGACCACTCCCGGCGAGGCGACCCCGGCCGCGAGCAGCGGGCCGCCGACCCCGGCGACCAGCTCGGCGGCGAGGTTCAGGGCCCGGTCGAGGGCCTGCGGGGCACCCCGTTCGGCGTACGTGGGGATCCGCCGCCGGGCCAGCAACCGCCCCTGACGGTCGGCCACCCCGACGGCCATCTTGGTGCCGCCGAAGTCGATGCCGAGCAGCAGCCCGTCGACACCGGCCCGGACACCGGCGACCTGAACGCTCACCGGGCGGCCAGTTCGGCGGCGACGGCGTCCAGGGCGGCGTCGGCGTGACCGAGGCGATCCCGTACCCCGGTCAGCCGGTCGGTGACCCCGGCCAGCCCGACCCGCAGCGTGGCCACCTGGGCGCGGACGGCGTCGGCACCGGGGCCGTCGGCCTGCACCCGGTTCAGCACCAGCTCGGGGCGGACCGCAGCGGCGATCAGGGCGTCGACCGCGTCGTCGGCGAGCCCGCCGGGGACCAGTCCGTCGGCGGCGGCCCGGACCTCGTCGGCGGTCCAGGTGTCGGGGGTGCCGGCGCGGACCAGGCGGCCGAGGAGCGAGTGGGCGGCCCGGAACGGTACGCCGTGCCGGGCGAGCGCGTCGGCGGCGGCGGTCGTGGTGGCACCGGAGGCGACGATCTCGGCCGCCGACGGGGGTTCCAGCGGCTCGATCTCGGCGAGGAAGCCCCCGAGCAGGGCGAAGAACCGGTCGGCCCGGTCGTTGCTCTCCCAGAGGCGGACCTGCACGTCGGTGGTGGCGTTGTTGGAGTCCTCCCACCAGGCCGCGCCCACGTTGTTGAGCACCGAGGCGGCGTCGGCGGCGGCCTGACCGGCGTACGACACCAGGTGTTCAAGCACCACCGGGTTGCGCTTCTGCGGCATGATGCTGCTGCCCTGGGTGAAGTCGCCGGGGGTGCTCACCCACCGCCAGCTCAGCCAGTCCATCAGGGTGCGGGCCAGCCGCGCCCCGGTGGCCAGCGACTGGGCGTTGAGGGTGCCCACCCGGACGAGGTGGTCGGCGCCGGCCACCGCCTCGTAGGAGTTGGTGACCAGGGCGGCGAAGCCGAGCAGTTCGGCCACCCGGGCGGGGGCGATGTCCAGGTCGGTGCCGGCGAACGCGCAGGAGCCCAGCGGGGAGACGTTGAGCTGGTCGATCACGTCGGCGTACGCGGACGCCTCACCGAGCAGCGCCTCGGCGTACCCGGCGAGGGCGTGACCGATGGTGGTGGGCTGGGCCGGACGACGGTGGGTGTAACCGGTGATCACCACGTCGGCGTACCGGTGGGCGGCGTCCAGGGCGACGGTCCCGGCGGCGAGCACCCGGTCGAGGACCCCGGTGAGCTGATCGCGCAGCAGCATCCGGAACACCCCGGCGTCGAGGTCGTTGCGGCTGCGCGCCATCTGCACGTCCAGCTCGGAGGTGGGGATCGAGCAGGCCGCGGCGAGCCGCTTCTCCAGCAGGTAGTAGGTGTCCTCGATGCTGCCGTCGAACTCCGGCGGCGGGGCCGGGTCGGTACGCAGGTCGGCCAGCCCGCGCAGCATCCGGGCGCCCCGGTCGGCCGGGACGAGTCCCTGCTCGGTCAGCATCACCACGTGCGCCTGGCTGGCCCGCACCATCGCCGGGTAGAGGTGTCCGACGTGGTGGGTGTAGGTGGGCCGCAGGTGGTGCCGTTGGTACGTGGTCAGCGCGGGTGTGCTCATGGTGAGGTGCTCACTTCCTTCCAGGCCGGGGTCGACGCGACGAGGGCCGGACCCCGGCGGTCAGCCGGTCAGACGCCCAGGCCGAGCAGCCGTTCGGCGTTCCCGGCGAAGATCGCGCGCAGGTGGTCGTCGGGCAGTCCCAGCTCCCGGCAGATGCGCAGCTGGTCGTCGAGGTAGCGGGTGACGTACCCGCGCGGGAACCAGGACGAGTCGCTGCCGAACACGATCCGCTCCGGGCCGATCGTCTCGTAGCAGCGCCGGAACAGGTCCTCCACTGTCAGTTTGTACGGCATCCAGCGCACCCACTGGTTGGACCCGGAGGTGTCCACGTGGATGTTCGGACATCCCCAGGCGGCGAAGAGCAACTCCTGGACGTACTGCACGCCGAAGTGGGGCACCACGACTGCCAGTTCCGGGAACCGGCGGGCCATCCGGGCCAGCTCCTGCGGGCCGCCGTACCGGCCGAAGGTGAGCCCCCCGGCGCTGCCGTAGTGCCCGATGTGGATCAGCACCGGGACACCGAGGCGTTGGGCGGTGGCCCACAGCGGGTCGAGGTCGTCGGCGTCGAGGGGACCGCGCAGCAGCGGCGCGAACAGTTTCAGCCCCCGCAGACCCCGTTCGGTCACCGCCCGTTCCAGTTCGGCGGCGGCCCCGGGGGCGTACGGGTCGTGGTGGGCGAAGCCGAGCAGCAGGTCCGGATGCCTGTCGACCACGTCGGCGACGGCGTCGTTGCCGCCACCGGTGACGAAGACCGCCCTGTCGACGTCGAGCCGGCGCAGCTCGTCGGCCCACCTGTCGGCCTCGTCCTCCCAGCTGTCGGCGGGGGGCTCCGGGTCGGGGAAGCTCCACGCCTGCCGCCACGCCCGCCCGTACGGGGCGGAGGCGGCGGCCCGGACCGCCCGTTCGTGTTCCCCGCCCGGGTGCATCCCGGCGGCGTCCTCGCAGGCGTGGACCGTCTCGTCGACGCCGATGCGGAAGTGCAGGTGGAAGTCGACGACGCGCAGTCCCCGGTCGGCGCTCACGCGTCCTCCCCGGGCAGCGGGTCGGCGGTGGACGTCGGGCCGGGAGGTGGCTCGGCGGTGGACGTCGGGCCGGGCAGCGGGTCGGCTGTGGGTGGGGCGGGCAGCGGGGCGGCCACCCAGGCGGCGACGACCTCCCGCAGGCGCGCCCCGGCGATCCGCCGGAGGCGGTCCCCGGCGTCCACGTTGGCCAGCGAGATGTGCCCGGACCAGCCCTGCCACGGATCGGGGCGGGACTCCACGAGGACGTACGGGTGGGTGACCGGCAGCTTCGGCTTGGGCGGCAGGTCGGTGACCGCGTCGAGGCGTACCGCGTCGGGGTCGAAGCCGAGCACCCCGGAGGTCTCGTACGCCCCGCCGTGCCCCCGGGCCGGCAGGTCGCCGTAGATCTGCGTGGTCTCCGCCGGGGTGACCAGCTGGAACCAGTTGACCAGCAGCAGACTGGCCTGCCGTCGGCCGGAGACCCACTCCATCGCGGCCCGGACCGTCGACATGTTCGCGTCGTGTCCGTTGACGATCAGCAGTCTGGGGAACCCGGCGGCGACGATCCCCTCGATCACGTCGGCGAGGTACCCGACGGCGATCTCGGGGCGGATCGACACGGTGCCCGGCCACGGTCGGGTCTGCCCCGGGCAGGCGGCGTACGGCACGGCGGGGAAGAGGACCCCTCGCCCGCCGGCGGCCACCTCGGCGGCACCGGAGGTCTCCCCGGTAGAGGCGGCACCGCTCTCGGCGGCGAACCCCTCGGCGAGGATCAGGTCGGTGCCGAGCGGCAGGTGCGGACCGTGCCACTCGACGGCGCCGACCGGCAGCACCGCGAAGTCCGCGGCGGCGGCGACGGCGGCCAGTTCTCCCCCGGGTACCCGGGTGATCGGGGCCAGCCCGCCGGAGGTCGGCCAGTGCGCTGTCACGTCTGTCGTCACGCCGTCCACTTCGCCGCCTCCCGGGACGCCCGCCGGCCGCTCTGGAGCCGACCGGACACCACCATCACCACGAAGATCAGCACCACCTGGAGCATGCCGTACGCGGCTGCGGTGCCCATCTCGAACGAGTACATCCGGTTGTTGATCTCGACGGAAATCGGTGCGGTCTGCGAGGTGTAGATCAGCACCGAGGCGACGAACTCACCGACGCCGTTGACGAAGGCGAGCAGCGCACCGGCCGCCACCCCGGGCACCATCAGCCGGAGGGTGACGGTGCCGAACGCCCGTACCCAGGACGCGCCCAGGTTGCGGGCCGCCTCCTCCAGCGACGGGTCGATCTGGGCCAGGGTCGCCGAACTCGACCGGAACACCAGCGGCAGGAACCTGACGAAGTAGGCCAGCGGCATGATCCAGAAGGTGCCGATCAGCACCTGCCCGAAGCTGAACGCGTTACCGGTGCTGAACGCCGAGATCAGGTTGATCGCCACCACGGTGCCGGGCAGGGCCCAGGCCAGCATGACCGCCACGTCCAGCAGTGCCCGGCCCCGGAAGTTGAGCCGCCGCACCGCGTAGGCGATGAGGACACCGATCACCACGCACCCGACGGTGGCGATCAGGCTCATCTGCAGCGAGTTGAGGATCGGCTGGAACGCCCTCGGGTCGGTGAAGATGGTGACGAAGTTCTGCCAGGTGTACGCCGACGGCACCACCTGGGTCGTCCACGAGCCGTCCTCGGAGAAAGCGACGAGGGCGATGGTGCCGACCGGGGCCAGGAGCACCATGGTGGCCAGGATCGAGGCGGCCAGCGCCGCCCACTTGCCGAACGGGTTGGTGATCTCCCGTCGGTGCGCGGCGACCCCCTTCGACTGGGAGCGGTAACTGCGCCGCCCCTCGTACCAGCGCATGCCGAGCAGGAACAGGACCGACACCACAGCCAGCACCGAGGCGTACGTGGAGGCCATCGGGAGGTCGCCGTTGGTGCGGTTGATGTAGATCTGCATGGTCATCGTCCGGTCCACCCCGAACAGCAGCGGGGCGGTGTACGACGCCAGCGACGTCATGAACACCAGCAGGGAGGCCGAGACCAGGGCCGGGGTGAGCATCGGCAGCAGGACGGTACGCCAGACCCGCACCCGACCGGCCCCCAGGTTGTAGGCGGCCTCCTCGACCGAGGGGTCCATGCCGGCCAGGGCGGCGGAGGCGGCCAGGTAGAAGAAGGGGTACATGGTGAAGGTGTGCACCACGAGCACTCCGGCGATGCCGCTGAACGGCAGGACCGGGTTCTCCGTACCGAACAGCTGCTGCAACCCGCGCGGCAGGATGCCGGTCTCGCTGTAGAGCAGCTGGAAGGAGATCGCCCCGATCAGCGGGGGAAGCGCCGCCGGCACCAGGATGATCGCCTCGATCAGCCCCCGACCGGGGAACTGGAAGCGCTTGAGCAGGAACGCCATCGCCACGCCGACGATCCCGCAGAGCAGCACGCTGGCCGCCGAGATGACCAGGGAGGTGACCAGCGCCGACCGGGCCACCCCCTCGCCGCTGAGGAACCGGGTGTAGTTGGCCACCCCGTCCACCCCGACGCTCTCGGCGAAGGTGGCGAACATCGGCTGGACGACGTACCCGAAGAGCACCAGGGCCAGCGGAAAGACCAGGACGTACGGGAACCAGCGGGAGCTGGCACCGCCGCCGAAGCGCTCCGCGAGGCGGTTTCGACGACGCCCACCGCCCGGCGTCGGATCCTCGGTGATCGGCGGGACCGTGGCGGCGGAGGGAGCTGCGGTCACGGGTGCACCACCCACATCCGCTCCCGGGTCAGCCGCAGCCCGATCTGGTCGCCGACCGAGATCCCGGCGGGTACGTCGATCGCGGCGACCTGCACCGACTCGCCGGCCACCTCGACCACCAGGTTGGTGGCCATCCCGGTGAACTCCAGCTCGGTGACCCGGCCGGGCAGGGCACCCGGGTCGGTGGTGGAGGTCAGGCCGATGTGCTCGGGCCGGACCGACACCAGGGCGGCCTCCCCGGCCCGCAGTCCGTGGCCGACGGGCGCGGCGACGACGGTCTCGGCACCGTCGGGCAGGGCGACGGTGACACTCTCGTCGGTCACCGCCGACACCGGCAGGGAGAGCACGTTGCTGCGGCCGATGAAGCGGGCCACGAAGGCGTTGGCGGGCCGGTGGTAGATCTCCTGCGGGGCACCGATCTGCTGCACCCGGCCGGACTCCATCACCGCGATCCGGTCCGACATGGCCATCGCCTCGGCCTGGTCGTGGGTGACGTAGATGGCGGTGTTGCCGCTCTCCTTCTGGATCCGGCGGATCTCGGTCCGGGTCTCCTCGCGCAGCTTGGCGTCGAGGTTCGACAGCGGCTCGTCGAGCAGGAGGGTGCGGGGGCGGATGACCAGGGCGCGGGCCAGGGCCACCCGCTGCTGCTGACCACCGGAGAGCTGGTCGATGCGGCGCTCGCCGTATCCGGCCAGGTGGACCTGGCCGAGGGCCTCCTCGATGCGGCGCTTCGCGTCGGCCCGACCCACCTTGCGGATCTTCAACCCGTACCCGACGTTCTGGGCCACCGACATGTGCGGGAACAGGGCGTAGTTCTGGAACACCATGCCGGTGTCGCGCTTGTTCGGTGGGCGTCGGGTGACGTCCTCCTCCCCGAACCGGATCCGGCCCGAGGTGGGAAAGTAGAACCCGGCCACCATCCGGAGGGTGGTGGTCTTGCCGCAGCCGCTCGGGCCGAGCAGGGTGAAGAACTCACCGGCGGCGATCCTGATGTCGACGTCGTCGACGGCCGCGGTGTCGCCGGCACGGGCGAATCGCTTGCTCACCGACTCCAGCGTGACATCGATCATGATGTCCTCCTTCATGTCCTGCGGCGGGGCGGCGTGCGGGTGCGGGACCGTCCGGCCCCGCACCCGTACGTCGGTGGTCAGCCCTGGTTCTTGATCTGGCTGTTCCAGTGGTTGATCCACTCGGTCTCCTTCTCACCGATGACGTCCCAGTCGACGTCCATCGGCTGAAGGCCGAGCTCGGCCAGCCACTGGGGCTGGTCGGCGATCTCCACGGCCGGGATCTGGAAGTAGTCCCTGGCGAGGTCGGCGCGGAGCGAGTCGTCGAAGAGGAACTCGATGAACTTCTCCGCGCCGTCGCTGTTGCCGCCCTTGACCTTGCCGAGCCCGTCGACGAGGACCGGGGCACCGGAGGTCGGCATCACGTACCCGAAGGGCATGTTCGACTGGTTGGCCTGCAACAGGACGTCCTGCAGGTTCCAGGCGCTGATGACCCCCTGCTGGCGGGACATCTTCAGGTAGAGGTCGGCGGGGTTGGCAGCGTACGACCCGGTGTTGGCGTCGAGCCGCTTGAGCCAGTCGTACCCGGGCTGCGGGTTGCTGCCGTCGGGCGAGAGGCGCTGGATCATCGAGGCGTAGATCGACCGCATGGTGCCGGACGCGGCCACGTCCCGGATGATGATCTTGTCTTTCCACTCCGCGTCGAGCAGGTCGTCCCAGTCCTTCGGGGCCTGCTCCGGGGTGAGCGCCTCGTTGTTGTACATGATCACCTCGGGGAGGAGGATCTCCCCGAACCAACGACCCTCGGCGTCCTTGTACTGGTCGTCCATCTTCTCGGCGAAGGTGGGCTGCCAGGACTCCAGCAGATCCTCCGACGCCCCGGCGCTGAGCCCCTGCTGGGTGCCGCCCCACCAGACGTCGGCCTGCGGGTTGGCCTTCTCGGCCCGGACCCGCTCCAGGATCTCCTGGGCGCCGATGTTGAGGATCTCGACCTTCCCCTGGTACTCGGGGTACTGCTGGGTGAACCGCTCGACGACGAAGTCGGTGACCTTCTTGTCCCGGGCGGTGTAGATGGTCAGCTGCTCGACGCTGCCGTCGGCCGCGTCGTCGGACCCGCCGGTGCCGCAGGCGGTGCCGGCGGCGAGGACTGTGGCCAGGGCTCCGGCGAGGAGAATTCGACGTCTCATGGGTACCTCCGAGGGGAAAGGGGTCGTTCGTTCAGGGGCTGGGCATCAGGTTCGGTGACCCGGCCGCCGCGGCGGCCCGGGCGTAGGTGACGGCGCCGTGCAGGACCGCCCGGTCGCCGAGCACGGCCCGGCGTACCTCGGTGGTGGCCGGTGCGGTGGCCGCGACGAGCGTCTGGATCCTGTCGACTGACGCGTCGTCGAGTTGGGTGGCGGCCCCACTGAGCAGGACCCGCCCCGGGTCGATCACGCAGACGCAGGAGACGATCAGCCGGGACCACGCGACGAGGACCTCGTCCAGGTACGCCGCCGCCCGCTCGTCGGTCCGGGCCAGGTCGACCAGACCGGCCACCGGGGCGGCGGGGCGGCGGCCCGGGGCGAGCGCGACGACCCGTTCGGCGATGGCGTTCTCCGACCAGCGGGCCTCGAACGGGCCGATCCCGTCGTGTTCCCGGTCGGCGGGGTCCAGCGGCAGGAACCCGACCTCCCCGGCCGCCCCACCGGCACCCCGACGGACCCGCCCGTCGAGGACCAGACCGGCGCCGATGCCGTCGGCGACGTGCAGCAGGAGCAGGTCGGCCACGTCGCTGCCGGCTCCGACGGCGTGCTCACCGGCCGCCATCAGGTTGACGTCGTTGTCCACGACCACGGGTACGCCGAGGTGGCGCTGGACCGACTCCCCTATCGGACGTCCTTCCACCAACCCTACCGAGGGGGCGAGCCGGACCGCCCCGCCCGAGCTGACCCCGGGTGCGGCGATGGCCACGCCGCGCAGCGCCGGCAGTCCGTCACCGGCGAGTTCCGGCACGGATCGGCAGATGGTGTCGACGATGTCGCCGGTGAGGCGGATCGTCCGGTGTGCGACGACCGTCCCGTCGCTGTCGGCGATCTCGCAACTGATCCGGGCCGGTTCCAGCGAGACCGCGGCGACCAGTTCGGCGCGGGGGTTGAACTCCAGCATGGCGCGGGGACGGCCGGCCCGGGAGGCGCCCGGCCCCCGTTCGATCAGGTAACCCTCGGCGATCAGCTCCCGGACCAGGGGGGTGAGCGTGGCGGGGCTCAGGCCGGTGAGCTCGGTCAACTCGGCGCGGGAGAGCACCCGGACCTGGCGGGCGGTGGAGATCACCGAGAGGCGCTTGATCTCCTTCGACCGCTCCCGGCTCACCGGGCTCGTTGGTGGCGTCACCACGTCAGTCACATTTCCTTTCTACGGCGAACGAAGTATTGGGTCAAGTAACGAATGAGTCTCGGCGCCCCGACAACCCCGCCTTGAACAGGCGAAACAGCGAAGGAAGCGGCGACACGGGGTGGTCGACCACCCGACCGGGACAGCACACTTCTTTCCTTCTGTGAACAAACAGGCCCGTCGGGGAACGACCCCGCTCATCCTGAGCCACCGACCGGAAACCCTCCAGTGTGTACGGACGTCGGGCACCGCGAGGAGCGTCAGGGCAGGCGGTAGACGGCCAGTCGGCCGTTGGTGAAGCGCAGGTCGGCGAGGGTCACCAACTCCGCCGACTCCGGTTCCACCTGCCTGTCGACCACCAGCCACCGCACCCCGTACCGGTCCCGGAGGTCGGCCAGCCCGGCGACGGTGGGGGCGGTGAACGCTGCCTCGTTGGCGGCCAGCCGGGCCGGATCCCAGAACGGCGCCGACCAGCCCCCGACGGCACCCACCATCCGGGGGGCGAACGCCCAGCCCTCCACCAGCACCGACCGCTCGGCGTACCCGCTGAGCCAGAACGAGCGGGCGTCACACGACCCGTCCACGCCCACCCGCCAGCAGTGCACGTTGGTGGCGAGGACGTCGTCAGGTCCGCTGTGGTCCCGCACCCACCGGGCCGCCGCCACCCGCGACGCCGGCATCGGCACCACCGCGTACGCCCCGCCGTTGGGGTGGGTCCGGGCCGCCGCAGCGTCGAGCACCAGCCCCGGCGCCCCGGCCACCAGGACACCGGTGAGCAGGACCGCCGCCCCCCGCCCCACCGGCACCCGGCGTCGGGCGACCAGCACCGACCAGCCGATCGCCCCGAGCACCGCCACCAGGGTCAGCGCCGCCGCCCAGGTCAACAGGGGCAGGAGCGCCGCGTACCCCCGGGTCGGCCCGGCCGCCGGGAACCGCACCTGGTACGCGGTGAGCACCAGGGCGAACCCGGCCGCCGCCCCGGCGAGCAGCAGGCCGCCCCGACGGGTCAGCCGGGCCCGCGCCAGCACCTCCACCCACCCCCAACCCGACAGGATCACGCCGAAGGTGAACCCGGCCCGCAGGAAGTACTGGTTGCTGCTGCCCGGATGCGCGACCAGCAGGTACGCCGTCGGTCCGGCGAGCGCGCCGCCGAGGAGGAAGACCTGCACCGGCTCGGGTCGCCACCGCCGCGCGGCCAGCACCGCCACCACACCGGCCAGCCGGAGATGGAGGTTGAGCAGGAACGCGACCACCGCCGCCAGCCAGGCCAGCCCGGTCACCGCCGACGGCCCGCCCGGATCGACGTAGGGACGCAACCCGGAGAGGGGTTCGACAGTGACACCGTGCGTCTCGAACGCGAAGAGCACGCCGGTGGCGAAGACCTGCGCCCCCAGGGCCAGCCCGGCGGCGACCACCACCGGACCGACCCGCCCACGCCAGGCCCCCGCCGCACCGGCCGCCGGACGCCGGGCAACCGCCGTCGACCGCCTCGTCCCGGCCACCACCGCCACCGCCACCACCAGGGCCAACGCGGCCAGGACCACCGGGACCGAGGAGGCCTTCGCGCCGGTCGAGGCGGCCAGCAGACCGGCGGCCAGCAGCCACCTGCCCCGTCCCAGCGGGGGCACGGCCGACCCCCCGGCCCGGCCGACGACCTCACCGAGGGCGGCGAGCAACGGCAGGAGCAACACCCAGCTGTACGTCATCGACGGGCTGCCCCAGACGATGAAGGTGGTCTGGGTGCCGAAGAGTTGCCGTACGCCGGTCTCGAACCCGAACTCCCCGACTGTGAACATCAGTACGGCGGCGGCCACCCCGGCGTACGGCCGCCCGGTGATCCGCCACCCGACCACCGCGACGAGCACGACGGCGAGCGCACACAGCGCCGGTACGGCCAGCCGGAAGAAGACCACTGTCAGGTCGACCCCGCTGATCAGGCTGGCCGCCGCCAGGTGGGCGAAGCCGAACCAGTGGTAGTGCAGTGGTTCCCCGGCGACCTGCGGCACCTCGGGCGGCACCCGGTGGGTGGCCGCCCCGGCGAGGGAGAGCTGGAAGGCCAGGTCGACGTATTGCGACTGCCCCTCCCGGGTGGGCAGCACCGGGTTGACCCGCAGGAACGACTCGACCAGGTACCAGGTGAACCCGACAAGCACCGCCGTGACCGACCAGGCCCACCCGGTGGGGACCGCGACGGTGTACCCGCCCCGCCAGTGCCGACGCAGTGCGGGGACGACGACGAACGGCAGGACCACGAGCAGCGGCCACAGCCGCAGCCGGCCGGGTACGCCGAACCCGACGGCGACCGCCCAGGCCACCAGTTCCAGGGTCAGCCCGACGGCAGCCCCCATCGCCAGGTCCTCGATGAGGGTGTGCGGCCGTCGGCGCAGCGCCCGGTACAGGAGGGTGCCGGGCAGCAGGACGGCCAGGACGGCGTACCCGGTGAAGCGGAGCAGGTCGGCCGGGGGCGTACCGGTGGCGAGCAGGACGGCGGCGACGAACCCGAAGCCGACGACTCCCGGTGCCCACCGCCCGACCGACGAGACCACCCGACGGCAGGCCGACGAGGCAGCCCGACGGCAGGCCGACGAGTCGGTCCGACGGCAGGCCGGGGAGGCAGCCCGACGGCAGGCCGGGGAGTCGGTCCGGGGTGCGACGGTGGGTCGACTCCGCCCCGGGACGGTCACCGGTCGGGCCTCGGCCCGGTCAGTCGGTGCAGGTGGTGGCGGGCAGTCCGGTGACCTTCACCGGGGCACGTCCGGTCGGTTCCGCCGACCCGGCCAGCACCCGGGCCAGTCCGGTCATCGCCGCCCGGCTCGACGAGTAGGTGGCCATCAGCACCGGCGACTTCGCCCCCGACAGCAGATACGGGGTGTCCATGGCCACTGTGACGTCGGCGTCGGCCCGCAGGTCGCCGGCTCTGTCGCCGTAGCCGACCAGGTGCACGACCTTGCCACCGGAGCCGACCTCGACCCCGGCCCGGCGCAACTCCTCGGTCAGCGCCCTGCGGGTGCCCTCCCGGCCGCCGGAGGAGGTGATGGTGAGCTTCCCGCCGACCGGGGCGGGGCGGCACGGCCCGCGCAGGACCGTGACCGCCGCCGTGGCCAGTTGCACTGCCGCGTCCCGGTGCGCCGGGCTGTCGAGCACCGACAGGTCCGGGGCCGGTCGGTCGGCCAGCCGGAACTTCAGGGTGAGCACCCGGGTGGCCGCCTCGACCAGCCGTTCCCGGGGCAGCGACCCGTCGCGCAGCGCGGTCAGCAGCCCGTCGTACGCCTGGGTGACGTTCGGGGGCATCAGGATGAGGTCGTTGCCGGCCTTGAGGGCCCGGACCGCCGCCTCCCCCGGCGACCACTTCTTCGCCGGCTCCATGTTCATCCCGTCGGTGACCACCACCCCCTCGAAGCCGAGCTGGCCCCGGAGCACGTCGGTGAGCACCTTGTGGGAGAAGGTCGCCGCGGTGCCCGGGTCGACCGAGCGGACGTCGAGGTGGGCGGACATCACCGCCAGCGCCCCGGCGTCGATCCCGGCCGAGAAGGGGGGCCATGCCTCCTTCGCCAGCTTCCCCTTGGTCTGCCCGAGGACCGGCAGTTCGTGGTGTGAGTCGTCGGCGCTGTGGCCGTGGCCCGGGAAGTGCTTGACGGTGGCCGCCACCCCGGCCGACTGCAACCCCCGGACGGCGGCCCCGACCTGTGCGGCGGCCCGCTCGGTGTCACCGCCGAAGGAGCGGGAACCGATCACCGTGCTCC
Organism: Micromonospora sp. NPDC000207; assembly: GCF_040300925.1. Lineage (NCBI taxonomy): Bacteria > Bacillati > Actinomycetota > Actinomycetes > Micromonosporales > Micromonosporaceae > Micromonospora > Micromonospora sp. NPDC000207. The sequence continues at coordinate 68,174 of NZ_JBEPEQ010000002.1, read as the reverse complement.
GACTGACCAGGACGTCGGCGACCGGGGCGAAGTCCATGTTGACGCCCATCGCGGCCAGCTCGGTACCGGCGACCTGCCAGGCGGCCTCGGTCTTGGCCGGATCGTCGGCGGCACCGGCGGCCAGTGCGCTGGGCAGCATGGTCACCCCGTCGGTGACCCGGGTGACCACGCCGTACTCCTGGTCGATGCCGACCAGGAACGGTGCCGCACCGGTGGTCAGCTTCCCGGCCGCCTCCTGGAGACCGGTGGTCAGCTTCCGGACCTGCGTGGGGTTGTCGACGTTGGTGGTCACCTGGTTGGCCGAGGTGGGGTCGTCGGCGCTGAACCCGACAAGGATCAACCCACCCAGCCGGTACTTCTCGATCATCTGGGCGGGGGTGTCCACCCCGGCCAGGGCCCGGTTGCCGGCCGCCGACCCGGCGGACACCTCGGTCGCCGAGTCTCCGTAGGCGTAGGCCATCAGCACCTGGCCGACCAGGTCCTCGTCGGAGAGGGTGCCGACCAGGGTTGCGGCGCGACCGGCGGCGTCGGCCCCCGAGGGGGACGGGGTGGGGGTGACGAACTCCGTCGACGGCTCGGCCGTCCCTGCGGCGGGTCGCTCCCGTTCGCCTGAGCAGGCCGAGGCGAGCAGGGCGGTCAGGGCGACGAGCACGACGGCGACGCGGCGAGGGGAAGTCGACACGCGGCCCATCCCACCAGCCGGTCACGGATCGGGGCAACCCGGCTCCGACACGCCGACCACGGCGACCGGGCGTCGGTGACCAGGATCACCGATCGGGTCGGGGGTCGGCCGCCGGGCTCACCCGACCCGGGTGAGCAGGGTGATCGGGGCGCCGTCGCCGGCGTGCCGGTAGGGCTCCAGCTCGGTGTCCCAGGCCGTGCCGAGCGCCTTGTCCAGGGCGTGGGCGAGCGCCTCGGGTGCGCGTGCGGTCGCCATGATGGTACGGAGCCGGTCCTCACCGAGCTGGATGTCACCGGCCGCCCCGACGGCGGCCCGGAACAGCCCTCGGCCGGGGACGTACATGAAGCGTTCCCCGTCGGCCCCGGGGCTGGGCTCCTCGGTGACCTCGAAACGGATCATCGGCCACTGTCGGAGGGCAGCGGCCAGTTCGGCGCCCGTTCCCGGGCGGCCGGTCCACCCGCACTCCGCCCGGCGGACGCCGGGGTCGACGGGCTGAGCCGTCCACTGCAGGTTGACCGGCGCGGCAAGGACGCGCGCGATCGCCCACTCGACGTGTGAGCACACGGCGAGCGGGGTCGAGTGGACGTATACGACGCCACGCGTTGGCACGGTGACCTCCCGGAGACCGAGGTGCGTCTTCCCCTACGACCTCGCGTCCACCGAGTGGTCTGCGAAGACAGCATGACTGCTGGGACGGATGGTGCGCCAGGGAATCGGAAAACTCGCGGACGGAACAGTCGCACCCGAGCGGGGGTCCGCGCACGTTCGGGACCGGCCGCGAGCAGCACTCGGGCTTCCTGGTCGTGTAGAGTTCCCTCGGCGGTTTCTTGCCGCCGGAAGATCCCTGACGTCCCGTCCCTCCTGGACGTCACCCAAACCTTCCCGTACGTCTTACAAGGAGCACCTCCGTGGCGAGCAACACCTCGAAGACCGCGCGCGCGTCCGTCCGGGCCGGCCAGGCTGGCCAGGGTGGCGCCCTCAGCGTGCTGGGCGAGTTCAAGTACCTCATCCCGCTCAACGGCGGCAAGCACGCCTACATCCGGAACCTGACCAACGGCAAGACCGCGCACCTGCGTACCGACTCCGAGGCCTTCGTCGAGGAGATCCGGGTGCTGGCCGGTGCCGGGCACGCCACCAAGATCCGGGCCGAGATCAACGCCCTCAACGCCAGCTTCCCGGGTGACGGCTGGGACGCCACCGAGAAGCGTCTCGTCGAGGCCGGTGTCTTCGAGGGCTGAGCCCCTCGGGTTCACCCCCACCCCGCGACACCCCGCACCGCCCGTCGGCCGCCGACGGGCGGTGCGCTCGTTCTCCGCCCGAGCGCGACACCCCCTGCTGACCTGCGGATCGGCATGGCCGCCGACAGGGACCACAGCGACGGGTCGTAGTCTCACCCGGTCGCCCGGCATCCGGCCGACGCGCCCACCGCGGCTACGGCCGCCGTGCCACGGGAGCCAGCTCAGTTGACCGACCACACGAGCCTGAACCAGGAGATCGCCGTCGAGCAACGGCACCTGGACCGGGTGTACACCCGCCTGGCCGAACTGCGCAGGGCGGCGGCCCGCGCCGAGCGGGACGGATACCGGCAGGCCCGGGTCGGCACCCTCGGGGCGTTGGTGGAGCGGGACGCGATGGTCTTCCACGCCGCGCAGCGGCGGCACCTGCTCGACGCCGAGCACGAGGGGCTGGTCTTCGGCCGACTGGACCTGCGCGACAGGCAGACCCTCTACGTCGGTCGGCTCGGTGTCCGGGACGACGACGCCGAGACCCTGGTGGTGGACTGGCGGGCCCCGGCCGCCGAGCCGTTCTACCGGGCCACCCCGGCCCAGCCGCTGGGCGTGATCCGGCGGCGGATGATCCAGTCCTCGGACGAGCGGGTCACCCGGATCGAGGACGACCTCCTCGATCCGGCCGCCGCCGGGCCGGAGATGACAGTTGTCGGTGACGGTGCCCTCCTGGCCAGCCTCTCCAAGGCCACCGGTCGCGGGATGCGCGACATCGTGGCCACCATCCAGCGGGAGCAGGACGAGGCGATCCGCTCCCCCGGCAAGGACGTGACGATCGTCTCCGGAGGGCCCGGCACCGGCAAGACCGCTGTCGCCCTGCACCGGGCGGCGTACCTGCTCTACTCCGACCGCAACAGGTACGCCGGTGGCGGGATCCTGGTGGTCGGCCCCTCCTCGGTCTTCGTGGAGTACATCGCCTCGGTGCTGCCCTCACTGGGCGAGGAGAGCGCGACACTCCGCTCCCTGGGCACCCTCTTCGTGGGCATGTCGGCGACCCGGACCGATCCGGCGGACGTGGCGGCGGTGAAGGGGTCGCTGCGGATGCGCCAGGTGCTGGAGCGGGCGACCCGCGACGCGGTGCCGGACGGTCCGACCGAACTGCGCCTGCTCTACCGGGGTGAACTGCTGCGGCTGGGCCAGGCGGAGTTGGACCGCATCCGGGAACGGGCGCTGGTCCGGGGTGCCCGCCGCAACGAGGTTCGCCGGGCCGGGTTCGACGGGATCTTCACCGCGCTCTGGGCGCAGGTGCGTACGCTGCACGTCGGCCACCTGCCGGACCAGCGGACCTTCGACGGCGAGATCGTCGACCGGCCGGAGTTGCGGGAGTTCCTCAAGGCGTGGTGGCCCCGCCTGCACCCCCGGCACGTGCTGGGTTGGTTGACCCGACCGGAGCGGCTGCGGGCGTACGCGGGAGGGATCCTGTCCCGGGCGGAGGTCCGGCTGCTCTCCGAGTCCTGGCGGAGCCTGGACACCGAGGGCCTGACCATCGCCGACATCGCCCTGCTCGACGAGTTGGACGCGTTGCTGGGTCAGCCGGTGAAGCCGGCCCGCCCCCGGCGGGACCCGTACGCCCTGGCGGGCGGGGTGCGGGAGCTGAGCACCTTCGCCGACCGGCAGCGGGCCGTCCGGGAGGCGGCCCGGCAGCGCCCGGAGGACTACCGGGAGTACGCCCACGTGGTCGTCGACGAGGCGCAGGACGTCTCGCCGATGCAGTGGCGGATGATCGGCCGACGGGGGCGGCTGGCGTCCTGGACCGTCGTCGGCGACCCGGCCCAGACCGCCTGGACGGGTGACCCGGCGGAGCTGACCCGGGCCCGGGACCAGGCGCTGGGTCGACGTCGGCGGCACCGGTTCACGTTGACCACCAACTACCGCAACCCGGCGGAGATCTTCGCGGTGGCGGCGGCCGAGATCCGTCGGGTGGACCCGGACCTGCCCCTTCCCGTCGCGGTCCGCTCCACCGGGGTGGAGCCGGTGCAGCGGGTGCTGTCGGCGGCCGAGTTGGCGCCGGAGACGGTGGCCGCGGCGACGGCCATGTTGGCCGAGGTGCCGGGGACCGTCGGCGTGATCACGCCGGTGCACCGCCACCGCGAGGTGGCCGGGTGGCTGGCCGAGGTGGCCGAGCCCCGGCTCCAGGTGGTGACGAGCCTCCAGGCCAAGGGCATGGAGTACGACGGGGTGGTGCTCGTCGCGCCCGGGGAGATCCGGGCCGATCCGGGTTCCGGGGTTCGTACGCTCTACGTCGCGCTGTCCCGGGCCACCCAGCGCCTGGTCACCCTCGATCCCACCGGCTGAACGTCGACTCCGACTGTCGACCGGCCTCCCCTCGTCCGACACTTGCATACATAGCGATGTAAGCATAGGTTGTATCCCGGTCGGGTCGGACGACGGAGGGTGTGGGCGTGGGCGCAGGGCACGATCACTCGGCGGCGGTGGCGAACGCCGCCCATCGACACGTCGGCAGACTCTGGGCCGCACTGGCCCTGCTGGCCGTCTTCACAGTGGTGCAGACCGTCGCCGCCTTCCGCACCGGCTCGCTGGCCCTGCTCTCCGACGCCGGGCACATGTTCACCGACGTGCTCGGCATCGGCCTGGCCCTGGCCGCGATCACCGCGACCCGCCGGGCCACCACCGACCCGCAGCGCACCTTCGGCCTCTACCGCCTGGAGGTGCTCGCCGCCCTGGCCAACGCGGCGCTGCTCAGCGGGGTCGCGGTCTACGTCCTCGTCGAGGCGGCCCGCCGGATCGGCGATCCGCCGGAGGTCCTCACCGGCCCGATGCTCGGGGTGGCGGTGCTCGGCCTGCTGGCCAACGTGGTCGCCTTCGGACTGCTGCGCAAGGGCGCCGAGGAGAGCATCAACCTGCGCGGCGCGTACCTGGAGGTGCTCGCCGACCTGGTCGGCTCGGTCGGGGTGATCGCCGCCGCGCTGGTCATCGCGTTCACCGGCTGGTGGTGGGTGGACCCGGTGGTGGCGGTCGCGATCGGCGTGTTCATCCTCCCCCGGACCTGGCGGCTGGCCCGGGCCGCCCTGCGCATCCTGGTCCAGGCCGCCCCGGAACACCTCCAGGTGACCGAGGTGCACGACCGGCTCTCGGCGGTCCCCGGCGTGGCCGAGGTGCACGACCTGCACCTGTGGACGCTCACCTCCGGGATGGAGGTCGCCTCGGCCCACCTGACCACCACCCCGGGCGCGGAGGTCGCCACGGTGCTCGCGGCGGCCCGGACCACGCTCCGGGAGGAGTTCCACATCGAGCACGCCACGTTGCAGGTCGAACCCGGAGCGTCAGCGGGTGTCTGCGGAACCATCGAGTGGTGATTAGCACAGGCTTAAATTTCCACGAGGAATGTTCTTTTTGCTGCGCTTTGTCGTGCGCCTCTCCGACACCATCGGTCACTTTGACTGCAACCGTCACACCCACCCCGGTAGGCTCGGTCCCGGCCTCCGCCGGGCGGCGCCCATCGGCGCCCACGGTGGCCGCCGCCTAATCGCCCACCCGGGCGAGCCGGGGAACCACGTTCCTGGGGTGCATCCGCGTCAGCGGTAGGGATCTTCCGTCCCGAACCCGTCAGCTAACCCGGTCGGCGGTTGACGGAAGGACAGGTCCATTGGCAGTAGTGGCATCACCGCGACGCATCACCGCCCGGATGGCGGCCCTGCTCGTCGCGACCCTCGCCCTCGGTGGCGCGGTCGCACCGGTCGGTCCGGCCCAGGCCGCGACCCGGGGAGGTCTGCTGGCGGCACCCGACGCCGATCCCGAGGGCGGCACCCCGGCTCTGCGCAACCAGCTGGAGGCGGCCAGCAAGGGATGGCTGGAGGCGAAGGCCAAGCTCGAGAAGTCGACACAGCGGCAACAGGAACTCAACGGTCGGCTCAAGACCATCGACTCCGACCTGGCCGTCCAGAACACCAAGGTCGGTGAGATCGCCCAGGTCGCGTACCGGACCGGCCGACTCGGCGCGGCGAACGCCCTGCTCAACGCGACCTCCCCGGAGGGCTTCATGGACCGGGCCGCCGCGCTCGACCAGGTCGCCGCCAGCGAGGAGCGGGAGCTGCGCAAGCTCCAGGAGACCCGCAACCAGTCCGCCCGGACCAAGGTCGAACTGGATGCCGAGGTCAACGAGCAGCGCAAACAGGTCGCGACGATGGCAAAGCGCAAGGACCAGGCCGAGAAGGCCCTCGACGTCGCCGTCACGCAGGAGCGCCGTGAGGAGGCCGAGCGCCGCCGCCAGCAACAGCAGCAGCAACAGGCCCAGCAGCGCAGCAGCAGCGGCGGGTCGAGTGGGTCCAGCGGGTCCACGGGGTCCAGCGGACCGGGCGGGAACAGCACCAAGACCGCCAAGCCCGCCCCGCGCAACTCCGACGGGTCCTGGCCCCGGGAGTCGTGCAGCGTCAACGACCCCACCCCGGCCAACGGGTGCATCACCCCCCGGACCCTGCACGCCCTCAACCAGGCCAAGGCCGCCGGCTTCACCCGGTACGTCTCCTGCTACCGGCCGGGCGGCTCCGGTGAGCACCCCAAGGGTCGGGCGTGCGACTTCGCCGCACAGCGCAACGGATTCGGTGGGCACGCCACCGGCGGGGACCGGACGTACGGCAACAACCTCGCCGCGTACTACGTCCGCAACGCCGACCGGCTGGCCGTGCTGTACGTGATCTGGTACCGGCAGATCTGGCTGCCCAGCAGCGGCTGGCGAGCCTACAGCGGAGCGGGTGGGGACCCGTCCAGCGACCACACCAACCACGTGCACCTGTCGGTGTACTGACCCTCGGGTACGCCCGGTGTCCCGCCACGACGGTGGGGCACCGGGCGTTCTTCGTGCCCGACGAGGCGTACGCCCGGCGTTTTCGTGCCCGACGAGGCGTGCCCGGACCACCGCGTCGACGGTTATCAGGTGAGCGACCCGGCGTACGGACGGAAGGTGGCCCCATGGACGGGCACGTGATGGTGTTCGCGCCCACTCCCCTGCTCACGGTCACCATCGAACAGCCCAGTGACCACCCGGAGCTGCACCTGCACCCGGGCGGGCAGGGCGTCTGGCAGGCCCGGATGATCTCCTCCCTCGGGGTCCCGGTGGTGCTCTGCGCCAGCATCGGCGGGGAACTCGGCCAGGTCCTGGAGCCGTTGCTCGCCACCGAGGGGGTGGACCTGCGGACGGTACGCCGCCACTCGACCAACGGCGGGTACGTGCACGACCGCCGCGACGGTTCCCGACAGGAGATCGTCGACGTGACTGGTGAGCGGCTCACCCGCCACGAGCTCGACGAGCTCTACAACCTCGCCCTCGGGGAGGGGCTGCGGGCCCCGGTGAGCGTCCTGAGCGGCCCCAACGAGCCGTCGCTCGTCCCACCCGAGGTGTACCGCCGGTTCGCCGCCGACCTCGGGGAGAACGGCAGTCGGGTGGTGGTCGACCTCTCCGGGGAGCACCTCGCCGCCGTCCTGGACAGCGGGGTGTTCCTCTGCAAGGTCAGCCACGAGGAGCTGCTGCGCGACGGGTTGGCCGCCGACGACAGCGTCGCCGAACTCACCGGGGTCATGTACGACCTGCACCAGGCCGGTGCCCAGACGGTGGTGGTCAGCCGCGCCGAGGAACCGGCCCTGGCCCTCGTCGACGGGGAGGTGTTCGAGGTGGAGATGCCCCGACTGCACGCCGCCGACCCTCGGGGGGCCGGTGACTCGATGACCGCCGGGGCGGCGGCGGTGGTGGCTGTCGGCGGTGACATCCGGACGGCGATCCGTACCGGGGCGGCGGCGGGGGCGTTGAACGTCACCCGGCACGGGCTGGGCACCGGGCGGCTCGACTCGATCAACGGACTCGTCGACCGGGTCCGTCTCGTTCCGGCCGGGTCCCGCCCCCAGGAACGGATCAGCCCCGACGAGCTGGCCCACCGGGCGGTCGAGCGATGACGCTACGGGTCCTGGTCACCAACGACGACGGCATCGCCGCCCCCGGCATCCAGGAGCTCGCCCGCGCGGCTGTGCAACGGGGGCTGGACGTGGTGGTCGCCGCCCCGCAGGAGGAGATGAGCGGCACCGGCGCGGCGATGACGGCGGTGGAGCGGGACGGGCACGTGGTGGTCCACCAGCAGTCCCTGCCGGGGCTGCCCGACGTCCCGGCGTACGCGGTGAGCGGCTCTCCGGGTTTCATCACGTTGATCGGGTTGCACGGTGCCTTCGGTCCGGCCCCGACGGTGGTGCTCTCGGGGATCAACCGGGGGGCGAACGCCGGGCGGGCGGTGCTGCATTCGGGCACCGTGGGGGCCGCTTTCACCGCCGGTGCCAACGGCTGCCGGGCGTTGGCGGTCTCGCTTGACGTGCTCAACGCCGGTGACGCCACCCCCGGCAGCGGGGGTGCCGCCGTGGCTGCGGCGGCCCTGGTCCGCGACGCCGAACGGCACTGGTCCACGGCGGCCCGGGTGGCCCTCGACCTGCTCCCCCGGCTGACCGCGTTGCCCGTCGAGGACATCCTCAACGTCAACGTGCCGGACCGCCCCTACGACAGGCTCCTCGGGGTACGCCGAGGGTCGCTCGCCAGCTTCGGTCAGGTGCAGATGACTGTGGCGGAGGCCGGACACGGTTTCGTCCGGACCTCCCTGGAGGAGCCCGGGGAGGCCCTGCCACCCGGTTCGGACCTGGCGCTGCTCGCCGAGGGGTACGCCTCGGTCACCGCGATCCGGGCGATCACCGAAGTGATCGACGTACCGCTGTGACCGCGACGACGTCGACGGACGGCTCAGGCGCCGGGGAGCACCTCGGGGGTGGCCGAACCGGCGTAGTAGGGCTCGGGGGCACCGAAGAGACCGAGCAGGCCGGTGACCCAGAGCTGCCGGTGCACGAACCGGCTGGGCTCGGTGACCACCAGCTTCACCCCGCTGACCTCGGCGGTCTGGAAACCGGCGACCATGGCGCTGATGCCGACGGAGTCGATGAAGGTGACGAGCCGCATGTTGAGCTCGATCCGGGACGGGCGTCCCTTGGCGAGGACCTCGGCAATGGCCTCGCGCACCTCGTACGCGGTGTCCACGTCGATCTCACCCCGAGGGGCGATCTCGATGACACCACCGGAAAGAACCGACTTCACGATCGACAGGCTCACGCGAGCACCTCCACTCGCCCGTTATCGGGCGCCTCATCAGTACGCGGGCCGCGACCGAGAGTATTCCTCCCACGGCCTCGGTCGCCACCCCTCGGGATGAGCAATTTGCGGATCGGACATGCCAGCTGCCCTTCTCCGCACCTTCTGGTCACCTGTGACGACGATCGGCCATCGGCCGCCCGTCGCCGGACAAGGGTAACGTCCGAGGGCACCCTCGGCCCACACCCTCTGCCACCGGCGCGCCCCGTGCGGCAACGATGCTGGTCAGAGCCTTGCCCCCGACCACCCGAACGCTTCGTCCGGACCTCGTCACCGACCGGGCACCCCAACCGACACCGGTGCGGAATCCTGCGGCTTTTCATCCTGTTTATCGCAGTTCACCCGTCGCGCACAGTCACCTCCACCGCCCGCCCGCAAGCGGTTCCGCCCGGTGGAACACCCGGGGAGGTGTACCGCCCGGCGGACACACCGGGGTCCGGCGGGGCTGGCGCGTCGAGGGCGTCCGCCGGGGGTGGGCCGGGCCGGCGCACCCGGCCCGGCCCCACCGGCATTGATCGGCGTACCTACCATCGGGGGCGGCACCCGACGGCGCCCCGTACGGGGGATCCCACCCGCGTACGCCTTCCCCACACCAGTTGAGGACATCGACGCACGATCGGCGGCCGTCCGGGGGTTTGCCGACCGGTGGGTCTGGGCACAGGCGGGAGTAGCTGAACGTGACAACGCCCGACCGTCGCCGAATCCGAAGTGGCCTTCGGCACCCGAGGAGGAACCCACGATGTTCGGAACCAACCTGCTGGAGCGCCGCAGCAAGCCCGAGCGGATCGCGGACGAGGCCTGGCAGCACCTGACCTCGACGGTGAGCTCCGCCGGGGACAGCGTCCGCGACGCCGCCCGGACCGCCCGCCGAAGCGGCTCCGACCTGACCGGCGACGCCGGTGACCTGGTCGGGACGGCCACCGACGAGGCCCGCAAGCGGGCCGTCGCGGCCTTCGACGCCCTCGCCGGCCGGCGGCCCGCCCTGCCCTGGACCCTGCTGATCGGTGCGGCACTCGTCGGTGCGGCCGTCGGCTGGGCGGCCAGCACCGCGGCTCGGGCGGCGATCGCCCGCGCCGACCGTCCGGTCGACGACATCGAGTTCGTCGACGTGGACCGGCCGAACTCCCCTGTCGGCTTCGACAACTGAACTGCGGCGCCGCCGGGCCCGACCACGGGTCCCCCGGCAGTGCCGTACGCACCACCGACCGGCCCCGACCCGCCGCCACCACGGCCGGTCGGGGCCGGTTCGTCGTCGCTCAGTCCGACACCGACGCTGCGGCGTGCCCGGCCCCGTGCCCGTCGGCACGGGCGACGATGCGGCCCCCCACCACCCGGACGGCGGTCTCGGTCACGTCGCTGACGGCCGGCACCCCGGCCGCCGCCGCCACCTCGCCGGACTCGTCGCACACCACCCGGACCCGGGGCCAGGCATCCGGCGGCACCGCGCGTCGCAGACAGGTGCGCAGGTCGACCAGGGCCAGCCGGGCCAGCGACAGCAGGCCCTTCGGGTCGCCGGTGACCAGGACGGCGGTGACCACGGTGCCCGGCGGGGCCGCCCGGACCGCCTCCTCCACGGCGCTCGCCCGGTGCAGCCCCAGGATGGTGACCACGCCCTCGGCAGCCGGTCGGCCGGAGGTGTCCCGCAGGAGGTCGACGGCGACCGGCGGAGTCCAGGCCAGGTCGACCGGACGGGCCTTCGGCACGTACGGCAGGTGGGGCGGGTCCCAGCTGTCGTCGAGATCCAGTCCGGCCAGGTTGGCGCAGGCGCGCACCACGTCGAACGGGTCGCCGAAACCGGGTGCGGCGGCGGCGAGTCGGCCCGCCCCGTGCAACAGGGTCAGGGCGGTCTCGGCGGTCCGGACCCGCCGTCGGGGCTGGTACGCCGGTCCGTCGAGGGCCTCCACCACCAGCCCGAGCAGGACCGCCGACAGTCGGGTGAGTTCCGCGTACGGCGTTCGGGTGGCCTCGTCGGCGGCGATCTCCGACATCAGGTCACGGCCGAGGCTCACCCCGTCGAGTCGTTCGTCGACGGCGAGCGGAAGTCGGGCCACCCAGGCGCGGGCGAACTCGGCGAGCACCTCGGCGACGGTCCCGGTGCCCGGGGGACGGGGTGGTTCGGGCACCTGCTCGGCGTCGGCGGCGAGGACCGCGAAGTAGAGCGCCCGCTTGCCGGGGAAGTTCGAGTAGACCGCCCCCCGGGTCAGCTCGGCCCGGTCGGCGATGTCGTCGATGCGGGCCTCCCGGAAGCCGCGCTCGGTGAACACCTCCCGGGCCGCCGCCAGCACCCGGGCCCGGTTGAGCTGTTGCAGCTGCGCCCTGGTGAGCCGTGCCATCGCCTGCCTCCTCCGGACGGCTGTTGCCGTCCACCCCGGCTTAAGATACCTTCACCATCCAGATGATGGCATCATCTGTTCTGCGTATCTGAAACAGACCTGGAGGGAAGAGGGATGGACGTTCCGGAGATCGAGTTGACCGACCCGACGGTGCTCGCCGATCCGTTCACGGCGTACCGGCAGGCCCGGGAGCGGTCCCCACTGGCCCGGCTGGTCACCCCCGGCTTCGGCCCGATGTGGGCGGTGACCCGCCACGCCACGGCCCGGACGGTGCTCACCGACCCCCGGTTCGAGCTGCGCAGCGAGAGCTACCTGCGGCCCGCAGTCCCCGACCGGTACCGGCCGTACCTGCGGACCATGGAGATCGACGGGCCGGAACACGGGCGGTTGCGCCGGCTCGTCGCCCCGGCGTTCACCGCGCGCCGGGCTGTCGCGCTGCGCCCCCGGATCGAGACGATCGTGGCGGGATTGCTCGACGAGGTCGCCCACGCCGCCGACGACGGGGTGGGCGACCTCGTCACCCACCTGGCCCGACCCCTGCCGATGGCGGTGATCAGCGAGCTGGTCGGAGTGCCGGCGGCGGACCGGGAGGTGTGGCGGACCTTCGGTGCCGCCGTCGCCGCCGGGGACGGCCCGGGATTCGTCGCCGCCATCCCGGCGATCGTCGACAGCGCCAAGTCGGTGGTCGCCCACCGCCGCGACCACCCCGGCGACGACCTGGTCACCGACCTGATCCGGGTACGCGACGACGACGGGGACCGCCTCACCGAGGTCGAACTGGTCAGCCTGGTCTGGCATCTGGTGCTGGCCGGACAGACCCCGGCGAACCTGCTCGCCAACGCCGTCCACGCCCTGCTGACCCATCCCGGGCAGCTCGCCGCGCTGCGGGCCGACCCCGACCTGCTACCCCGGGCGGTGGAGGAGCTGACCCGGTGGAGTCCGCCCCAGATGCTCACCGTCCCCCGGTTTCCCACCGAGGAGGTGCTGATCGACGGCGTACCGGTGCCGGAGGGCGAACCGGTGGTCGTCTCGATCGTCGCGGTCAACCGGGACCCCCGGGTCTTCCCCGACCCGGACCGGCTGGACCTGACCCGGGTCCCCGACCGGACAGCCCACCTCGGGTACGGACACGGCCCGCACTTCTGTCTGGGCGCGGCCCTGGCCCGGATCCAGATCGAGGTGGCCCTCGCCGCCCTGCTGGACCGCCACCCCGACCTCTCCCCCGCCGACCCGGGGGCCCGACGCGCCCCCGACCCCGGCACCTGGCGGCTGCTCACCCTCCCCGTCCGCCTGACCCGCCCCCGGTGACCGCACGGGGACGGCGTCACTCCAGGTGGTAGACGATCCCGTCGGGCCGGTTCTCCACCCGGACCCCCGGCCCGGTCACCTGCCGACCCGGCACCTCCTGCCACGGGGTGCCGGGAACGTAGTCGGTGAGCACCACCACCGTCCGGATCCCGGCCGCACGCAACTCGGCCACCGCGTCCGGGTAGGGGAAGGCGGTGCTGACCGCCCGGATCCGGTCCTGGCCGGGCGGCACGAACGACGCCCCGCCGTTGACAATGCGGGGGAAGCCGTCCGTCGACCAGAGCATCACGTGGTACTCCCGGGTGCCCTCGCTCGGCAACACCAGGACCGGGCCGGTCACCCCGCGCAGCGCCTGGGGCTGGGGCGGGACCTCCGCGTGCGGGGTCCGGTTCACCCCCTCCACCAGGACCAGGAGCAGCGGTACGACGAGCACCAGCCTCGCCGGCCGCCGCCACCACGGCACCGGTGACGGGTCGGTCTCCCGGACCGTCAACGCCCCGGCCGCCAACACACCGAGCAGCAGCGTCGTCCAGAGCACCAACCGGCCCGGCGTACGCAGGGCGTCCCACCCGGGCAGGTGCTCCACCAGCGTCACGTACCCGGGTCGCCCGTCACCGAAGAGGGTGGTGCCCGACGCCAACGCCACACTCACCAGCACCCCGGCGGCCAACGCCAACCGGTGCCGGACCCGCCAGGCGGACAGGAACAGCCCGGCGGCGGCCAACCCGACCAGGACCACCCCGGGCAGGAGGGTCATCTCCACGGCGAAACCCAACTGGTCACGGGCCGCCGCGTGCCGTTCACCCCACAACCACGACTCGGGCGGGGCGGTGAGGAACCCGCGCAGCGGCGGGGAGAACATCGCGATCTGCTCGACGGTCCGCCGCCCCGACGGGTGCCGCGACACCACCTCGAAGTAGGGGGCCGCCATCAGCAGGACCAGTGCGGTGAACGCGAGCCCGCCGCCCAGGTCGGCCACGAGCAGCCGACGCGGGAACACCGGCCTGCTCCTGCGTCGCCACCAGGTCGACCCGTACCCGACGAGCACGCCGAGGCAGAGCAGCGCCAGGACGTACACGAAGGGCAGACCGATGCCGAAACCGAGGCTCACCTGCCAGGCGGCGACCAACCACCCGGCCACCGCCCACCCCGGTCGGATCCGCTCCGGTCGGTACCCGTCCCGCAGCGACCAGCCGTGCCCCCGGGCCAGCATGGCCAGCGCCAGGGCGATCCCGCCCATGCTGAGCACGTGCAGGTGCCCGGCCTGGGCCAGCTTCCAGGGGGCGTACGCGAACGCCGCCCCGGCCACCGCCGACCCGGCCCTCCCGGCCCCCACCTGTCGGCACAGCGCGTACGCCCCGACGAACGCCAGAGCGTGGGCCAGCACGTAGAGCAGGTTGTACCTGACTACCGCCGCCTCCGGTCCGGAACCGATCATCCCGAACAGGGCGTAACCCAGCAGGGTGTCCGAGTAGGCGTAGGTGTACGGCTCCGGGAAGAACGTGTTCGAGTGCCACAGGTTCCACGGCTGGGTGAGCAGGGCGTGCCCACCCCAGGCGACCTGCCACGCCTGCAACGTCGGATCCCCGGTGTCCTGGGGGATCGTCGACGCCGGATGACGCAGCGTGGGCCAGGTCAGCAGCACCGCCAGGGCCAGCGACCCCAGCACTGCAAGGCTCCACTCGTGCCGGACGAGACGCCCCGTCCGAACCGCCAACGTTCCCATCGTCCACCCTCGTCGTCGGCGTTCGGCGAACCGGTAGCGCAGCCATGATGTCGCATCGATGTCGGTCATGTCACCCCCGTCCCGTCGGTGACGCTCGTACCGGTCGGCGGGACGGGCCATCCCGAGGGGGTGAGATGAGTTCACCCGGACCGGGGAACCCGGTCCGCATGGCCACACCGTTGCAGGTCGAAGCCCGACTGCGGGCACCGGTCACCGCGCAGGACCACGTCCGGGGCCCGCAGGACGCACCCGTCACCCTCGTCGAGTACGGCGACTTCCAGTGCCGGTTCTGTGCCGAGGCGCACCGCAACCTCACCGACGTCCTGGACCAGCGCGCCGAGACGGTACGCCTGATCTTCCGCCACTTCCCCGTCGTCAACGTCCACCCGTACGCCGAGCAGGCCGCGGTGGTGGCCGAGGCCGCCGCCCGGCGGGGCCGGTTCTGGCCGTTGCACGACTGGCTCTTCGAGCACCAGGACCAGCTCGACGCGGTGCACCTGTCCCTCGGGGTGGAGCAGCTCGGCCTGCCCGTCGGCGAGGTGGACGACGAGGTGAGCCGGGAACTGCACGACGACCGGGTACGCCGGGACTTCGTCGGGGGGATCCGCAGCGGGGTCCGCGCCGTACCGGCCCTGTTCGTCAACGGCGCCCCGCACGAGGGCGACTACGACCTGCCCACCCTCCTGTCCGCCGTCGACCACGCCGCCTCGACGTGACAGGAGGGGGCGTCCTCCGGCCGCTCGTACCGAAGGGGCGGGGCGGAACGGACGGGAGCGTCAGAGGAGGTGGAGTTCGCGGGCGCGACGGACGGCCTCGCGTCGGCGGGTGGCGTCGAGCTTGCGGTAGATGTTGCGGACGTGGGTCTTGACGGTGTTCACCGACACGGAGAGCTCACCGGCGATCTCCACGTTGGACAGGATGCTCTGCAGGTAGCGCAGGATCGTCAACTCCCGCTCGGTGAGCGGTTCGGCCAATCCCGGGACCGACGCCGGGACCGCCCCCGACGCCGGGGCGTCGAGGACTCCGAGCAGTTCGGTGACTGTCACCCAGTGGGCGGTTCCGGTGTCGAGGTGGGCGGCGAGGAGGTCCCGTACGCCGGGGATCCCCTGGAGGAACGCCCGCCGGTACCCGTCCGGGGCGACCAGGTCGAGAATCCGCTCCAGGAGCCGCCCGGCCCGCCGGTGGTCGCCGTCGGCGCGGGTCAGGACGGCGTCGAGCAGCCCGGCCTCCAGACGTACCGGCAGCGGCACCAGGTCGGCGTCGGGGGCGTCCCACTCCGGTAGGGCGCGACGGGCGGCCCGCTGGTCCCCGGCGAGGAGTTCGACCCGGGCCAGTGCCACCGACGCGGCCTGAGCCACCGCCGACGCGGCCCGCGTCCCGGGCGGCGCGGGCTGCGGCTCGGCCGCCGGACGGGTGAGGTCGGTGAGGAGGTGGCGGGCGGCGGCCAGGTCACCCCGGGCGGCCAGCAGGTCGGCCTCGGTGGCGCGGAGCAGTTGGGCCAGCTCCCCGGCGGCGGGCAGGTCGGCCGCCACCTCCCGGGCCCCGGTCAACAGCCGGTGGGCGGTGGTGAGATCTCCGGTGGCGCAGAGCAGTGGCACCCGACAGAGGACGACGAGCACACCCGGCACCGGGGTGTCGGTGGCCGGGCCGGCGAGCGCCACCATCGCCGCCGCCTCCTGCGGCAGGTGTCGGTGCAGGGCGACGACGGCCAGGGCGAGATGGGCGTACGCGCAGTCGGTCAGCCCGGTCCACCCCTGGCAGACCGGGAGGTCGAGCAGTTCCCGGGCGGTCTGCTCGGCGGCTGCCAAATCCCCCCGGACCGCCTGGAGCAGGGCGGTCCGACCGGCGCAGACCAGCTCGGTCCGCCCCCACCCGCCCGTCCGGGCCGCCTCGCCGGCCCGATTGTAGTGGTGCAGTGCCCCGGTCAGGTCGCCGTCGGCGAGGTCGAGGAGTCCGAGGGCCACCCCGGCCACGGCCCGGGCTCCGAGCGCCGGACCGCCCCGGACCGGATCGGCAGGATCGGGGGAGGTCGAGGCGAGGAGGCGGTGGGCCAGGGCCCGCGCGGCGGGGCGGTCGTCGGCCTGCCGGGCCAGGGTCAGCTCCAGCGCTGTCACCACCGACGGCTGCCGGGTCGACGTCGACACCTCCCGGGCCGCGTCGGCGGCGATGGTCAACGCCTCGGTGGCTCCGGCGGCGTCACCGGCGCGGACCCGCTCGACGGCGAGGGCGAGGGCGAGCCCCGGGTACCTGTGCAGCGCCTCGGGCGGTGGCGTGACCGGGATCCGGCAGTCGACGTCGTCCCCGTCGTACGGGATCAGTTCCGGCCACTGGTGGGTCACGAGGGTGACCGCCCGTTCCCACTCCCCCGCCGCCAGCGCGTGCCGCAGCGCGTCGGCGGGACGGGCACGGTCGGCGTACCACCCGGCGGCCCGCCGGTGCAGGTCGGTCACCTGGTCGTCACCGACCCGACCCAGTTCGGCGCGGAGCAGGTCGGCGAGCATCGGGTGGTACCTGAACCACGGCGGCGTGCCCTGGTCGTGGTGGAGAAACCCACCGTCGCGGGCCAGCGTGGCCAGCACCTGGTCGGCGTCGGCCCGGTCGGTCAACGTGACGGCCAGGTCGGCGCGGACCGTGGGGGTGACGGCGCACCGTCGCAACACGTCGCGGTCGCGTGGGTCGAGGCCGTCGAGCAGTTCGGTGCCGAGGTACCCGGCGACGTCCGGGTGGTCGCCGCCGAAGCGCCGTACCCACCGGTCCGGGTCGGACTGCCCCCGCAGCGCCAGCGCGGCGAAGCGCAGCGCTGCGGGCCAGCCGGCGGTCCGGTCCCGGAGCCGGGGGACGGTGGCCGCCGGCAGGTGTACGCCGTGTGCGACGAGGAGGTCGGCGACCTCGTCGTCGGTGAAGGCCAGCAGGTCGGGGCCGAGTTCGGTCAGTTCCCCGGTCAGCCGCAGCCGGTGCAGGGCGGGTGGCAGGGCCTCCCGGGCCCCGATCACCAGCCGTAACCGCCCCTCGGCGTGCCGGACCAGGAACTCCAGACCGGCGGGCACCGACGGGTCGACGACCCGGTGCAGGTCGTCCAGGACCAGCACCACCTGCCGGTCCGCTGCGGCGAGGGCGGCGGCCAGGGCGTCCAGCCGCGCGGGACCCGACAGGTCCACCGGGACGGTCGCTGCGGCGGCCAGGTACGCCCAGAACCGTTCCCCGCCGTCACCGACCTCCACGGAGAGCCAGGCGGGCGCGGTGGCACCGGTCCCTGTCGGGTACGCCGAGACCGGGTGGGCTGCCCGGGCCCAGGAGGCGAGCAGGGTGCTCTTGCCCCAGCCGGCCGGCGCGGTGACCAGGGTGATCGCCGCCCCGGCGCCCCGGTCCAGCTCGTCGAGGAGGCGGGGCCGGATCAGCAGCGGCTCGGGGGGTGGGGGCGGGGACAGCCGGGACGTGAGCAACGGCGGCGTCGTACCGGTGCTCCTGCCGTCGTACGGCATCCGGCCCTCCCCAGGACACGTCGGTGGTGCGGCAGCCGGTTACCCGCGCCGGACGGCTTCACCCCTTCCGGGGGAGCCCCGTTCACCCGTACCCGTCGGAGGGTGGAGGGACCCCGGGCGGCCGGTCCTCGCGGATCGGTTGTCCGGTCTGCGGCCGGCACGACCGGAGGGGCAGGTGGGACGAATGGGACCGAGGAGCCGGGGTGGGTTGATGGTGGTGGCCGCCGCCGTGGCGATGGCGGCCGGTCGGGCGTTGGTAGCGGCCGGTCGGCGGCACGGCCGACGGCGCGCCGGGGCGGCCGGGGCGTACCGGTGGCAGGTGGTGACGGTGGACCGCTCCCCCGCCGAGGTGTTGCCGGGCGGGGTGTGGCCGGAGCCGTTGCGCCGCCTCGACGGGGCGGTGGAGGTGCAGGTCGGACCCGCTCCCGGGGCGCGCGGCACGGAGTTGGCGGCCCGGTTCCGTCCGGGTGGCCCTCCGCTGCCCGGGTTGGCCGCCCACCTCGTCGGCGACGATCCCGAACTGCTGCTCCGTCGGACCTTGTTGCAGGTCAAACAGCTTGCCGAGACCGGTGAGCTGCTGCGCAGCGAGCGGAGCCCGTTCGACAGGCCCGACGGGTCGTCCCCGGGGATGCCCTGATGCGGGCACTGTGTTGGGTCGGTGCCGAGGGGCTGGCGGTACGCCGGGTGCCCGACCCGGAGCTGCGCAACGCCCACGACGTGATCGTCCGGGTACGGCGCAGCGCCACCTGCGGGGCGGACCTGGCGCTGTTGACCGGGGCCGGGCCCCGGCTCGGCGTCGGCGACGTGCTCGGGCACGAGTTCCTCGGTGAGGTGGTCGAGGCCGGCCCGGAGGTACGCCGACACCGGGTCGGCGACCGGGTGGTGGTCTGCTCCACCGTCTCCTGTGGCGGGTGCTGGTACTGCCGTCGGGGGCTCTACTCCTGCTGCGACAACGGCAGCAGCGCCGAGGCGGTGGTCGCCGAACCGCCGTGGGGTGCGCCGACCGGGGGCTGCTACGGCCATCCCCGGTCGACCGGTGGGTTCGCCGGATCACACGCCGAGTACGTCCGGGTGCCCTACGCCGACGTGGGGGCCTTCGCCGTACCCGACGGGGTCGACGACGACCGGGCGGTGTTCGCCTCGGACGCCGCGCCGACCGGTTGGCTCGGCGCGGACCTGGGCGGGGTGGGGCCGGGTGACGTGGTGGCGGTCTGGGGTGCGGGGGCGGTGGGTCAGCTGACAGCGTTGGCGGCGTTCATGCGCGGGGCGGAACGGGTCGTCGTGGTCGACCGGTACGACGACCGGCTCCGGATGGCCGAACACACCGTCGGGGTGGAGACGTTGCACCTCGGACGGACCGACGTCGCGGCGGAGCTGCGGGAACGCAGCGGCGGCCGGGGTCCCGACGTGTGTGTGGAGGCCGCCGGAGAGAGCGGGGCCGGTGCCCGCCCCCTCACCGGCCGTCTCGGTGCCCGGCCCGCGGACACCCTTGCGGTACGCGAGGCGGTGCACGCCTGTCGCAAGGGCGGCACCGTCGCCGTTCTCGGCGCTGCCACCGGGTTCGTCGACGCGTTCCCGCTCGGGGCGGTGCTGCACAAGGGGCTGACCGTACGGGGTGCCCGCCAACACGGGCAGCGTTACATCCCCCGGCTGCTGGAGTTGATGGCCCGCGACGAGGTCCGCACCGAGCACCTGGCCACCCACCGGCTTTCCCTGGAGCAGGGGCCGGTCGGGTACGACCTGTTCCGGACCCGCTCCGACGGCTGCGTACGGGTGGTCTTCATCCCGTAGGAGCGGGCCCGTTGTCGTTGATCCGGAAGTCGCTGACCGGTGGTGCGTCGCCCGACTCCTCCAGGATCAGCCCGTTGCGGGCCGAGTGCCGCAGGTACGCCGAGCTGTTGCTGAACAGGTAGACCTGCTTGCCGTCCCGGGTGACCGGGGCGATGTCGAACTGCTGGTGCCGGTCCTGGGCGTTGCAGGCGGCACCCTCGACGATCAGCGGTCGGCCGTCGCCGGGGTTGCGCGCCACCCAGCACAGCGGGGTGGCGCTGCCCCGGTTGTACGCCTTGACAAGGTACTTGTTGCCCCCGATCGGGGTCGGGGCGAACAGCTGCCGACCCTCGTCGCCGTCGACCTCGGCCAGGCGTCCACCGTCGAGGAGCGACACTCCCCCCTCGAAGGACCCGGTCCGGACGATGGTCCCCCACCGCTTCCCGGTCAGCACCGGCGGGAGGGGCGACGTCGCCGGTGCGGGTGCCGTCGACCCGTCGACGGCCCCGGGTCGGCCGTCCGAGTTCGCGGTGCCTATCTCCCTCTCGCCGACCGAAACTCCCCTCCCCGTCTCCTGCTGGTCGCCCCCAGTTGCGGGGGCGGTCGGGCCACCGGCGGCGCACGCCCCCAGGGCGCCGGTCAGCACCACCAGTCCCGCAGTGCCGAACCATCGTCTCGTCGACATGTCTCATCTCCTCTGTCGGCACCGGGGCCGACCGTCGTGGTGGTCCCAGTCTGGTCGTCGGTGTCTGACCGTCGAGACGTCGGGACCATCCGGGTGGTTGCAGCCATCGTCCTGTTTCCCTGCCCGCGCACCATCAGGCGGCGGTGAGGATCTCGTAGAGGTCGGGCCGGCACTCCAGCGCGGCCTGCCGCAACGCGGCGACCCGGGCGGTCTGCGTCGGCTCCGGCAACCCCCGCAGGGTGGTCAGGGCCGCCTCGGTCAGTTCCCGTCGAGCCGGTGACACGTTGTCGTCCGGGGTCGGGTCCGCACCCCGCAGCCAGAGCCCGGCGGCGGACCGGGCGGCGTCGAGCCGGTCCCAGCCCGGCAGGTCGTCGGCGGCCGGGCCGCAGGCCGTCGTACCTGCCCCGTCGAGGAGCATCGCCTCGATCGTCGTGCCCCCGGTGGCGATCGAGGTGGGTCCGAACATGACGATCTCGACGGGGACGACGTCCGCCGACCGGGCGGCCGTGTCGTTCCGCTCGTCGACCACCTGGACGACGGCGGTCGGGGCGTCCGGAAGCCTACCGAGTCTCCGCAGGGCCTCCCGGGCCGGTCCGACGAGCTCCGGCAACGCCCCCTGGTAGAGCCGGACGACGCAGACCCGGGGCGTGCCGTCGGCGCAGACCAGCGCCGAGGCCTGCGGATCGGGGCGGACCCCCTGACCGTCCGAAGGGACCACCACCAGGGCCACGACCAGGGCGAGGGCGGTCGGCACCCCGGCGAGCCGCCGGACCTGCCGGGTGTCGGCGAGGCTCATCACCAGCCCGGTCACGGCGACGGCACCGAACAGGACCAGTTGTCCCGCCACCGCCCCGGCATCGAGCAGGGAGTACTGGTCGGTCTCGCCGAGATACCCGGGCAGCAGCAACGGGACCGGGCCGGGGCCGACCGCCCGGAGCCCGACGGTGACGGCGACCGCGACGACACCCAGCAGCGGTGCTGTCAGTCGGGACGGGGCCACCTGACCGACGCCGAAGCCGAGCAGTGCCGCCCCGGCCACGGCGACGGTGCCGACCAGGCCCGGCCAGTACCACCCCGGCGGCTGGTAGGAGGCGTTCGACCAGACGCCGGGCAACATCCCGACGCCCATCGCGGCGTACCCACCGGCGAAGCAGCCGACGATCGTCACCAGGCGGGCCGCCAGGCGGGCTGGTTTCGGACGGGGGGTCGCCGCCACCAGGTCGGTCATCCGCGCAGCGGCCTCCCGGCGACCGAACCAGGCCCCGCAGGCCAACGCCAACGGCCAGAGCGCGCCGACGGACGCGTAGTGCGCCAGGACCACACTCATCCACAGTCCACTCCACCGGTCCATGTCGGTGAGCAGGACACCGGCGACGGCGAGGAAGCCGAGCGCCACCCCGACCACCGAGGTACGGCTCAGCTCGACGAGGAGGACCCGGCCGAGCACCTTCACCCTCGTCACTTCGATCCCTCCCGGTCACGGTGGCGACGCAGCAGTGCCGCGTACCCACGTTCGAGGACCCCGCCGCCGACCTCGGGGTCGGCTCCGCCGGTCCCGGCGGCGGTCAACCCGGCCACCGGGCCGTGGAAGGCCACCCGCCCCGCGTCCAGGAGCACCACGTCGGTGCAGGCGGCGGCGACGTCGTCGACCACGTGGGTGGCGACCACCACACAGGTGTCCCGGCCGAGGTCGCGCAGCAGCTCCAGGGCCCGGGCCCGCTGCTCCGGGTCGAGACCGACGGTCGGCTCGTCGAGCAGCAGGAGGGTGGGGTCGCCGACGACGGCCTGGGCCAGGCCGACCCGGCGCAGCATCCCGCCGGAGAGGGACCGCAGGGTGCTCCCGGCCCGCGACGTCAGGTCGACCCGGTCGATGGCCCGCTGCACCGCGTCCGGTACGTCACGCGCGGGCACCTCCCGCAGCCAGGCGACGTACTCGACGAACTCCCTGACGGTGTACCACCGGTAGTGGCCGAACTCCTGCGGAAGGTAGCCCAGCCCCCGGCGAACCTCACGGAGGTCCCCGCCGGAGTCCACCGCCTGGCCGAGCAGTTCCAGGTGTCCGGAAGCCGGTCGGGCGACGGTGGCCAGCGCCCGGATCAGGGTGGTCTTACCGGCCCCGTTCGGGCCGAGCAGCCCGTGCACACCGAACCCGAGCCGCAGGTCGAGACCGTCGACGGCGAACCGGCGACCGGCACGGACCCGCAGTCCACGGGCCTGGACCGGCCAGGCGTACGTCGTCGGTGCCGTCTCCCCGGCACTCACCGTACGGATCATTGACGCTCCTGTCTGGGTCACCGGTAGCTCACCGGGTGGCGGAAGGCGTGTCGGGAGAGGACGAAGGCGATGGTGGCGAGGACTGCGCAGACCGCCCAGACGGGGGTGGTGTCCGGGCCGAGCACCGCCGGGAACCCGTCCCAGACCAGGCTCGGGGCCACCACGGCGGCCACCCATCCGACGGTCGCCAGGACGGCGGCCGGGCCCACCCCGACGTACGCGCCGAGGGTGAGGGTGCCGGTCACCACGACCAGGCTCGGCAGCAGCCACAACGCCGGTGCGGTGCCGACGACCACCCCCGCCACCGCAAGGGGCGGCAGGACGACGAGCAGGACCACCAGCGTCCGGCGCAGCACCATCCCCAACCCGGCCCGGGGAGCGCTGCCCACCAGTTCGTGTGCGGGATCGAGGCGTCGACTCCAGGAGGTCGCCACCCCCAGGACGGGGACCACCGGCGCGACGAGGAGCAGGACCGAGGGCCGCCCCGGATCGACCGGGAGGGTGGCGGCGATCAGGTCCATCGCCATCGCGACGAACGGGACGAGAACGCTCGTCAGCAGCCAGGGCAGGGACGCGGGTGCCGCCCAGCGGGACAGCACCGGCCACCGGCGACGGCGTACCGGCGGCTCGGCGCGGACCACCGGGGCCACCTCCGCCCACACCTGGTCGACGAGTTCGCCGACCGAGGGGGCGTGGTCGACGGCGGCGTCGGCCAGTCGGGCGCGGCACGCGGCGCACCCGTCGAGGTGCACCTCCACCGCCCACAGGGCGTCGGGGGGCAGGTCGACCTCGGTGGCGTACCTGTCGAGCAGGGCCTGTGACGGGTGACCGGCGGTCACGACAACACCTCCCGCAGCAGCAGCCGGGCCCGCCGGGCCCGGGTCTTGACAGTGCCCTCGGGGACCCCGAGCAGCACCGACGTCTGTCGTACGGAGAGCCCGTCGAGCACCATCGCCTGCACCACCTCACGAAGTTCCGGGGCGAGTTCACGGACCGCCCCGGCGACCGGGTCGTCGAGCACCCGCCCGACGACCACGTCCTCGGCCGCCGGGGAGGTCGGCTCGACGGTGACCGGCCGAGGCGACGCCTCCTGTCGGGCCCGAGCCCGAAACCGGTCGACCAGGCGGCGGGCCGCGATGGTCCACAACCATCCGGCGGCGCTGCCCCCACCGGCGCTGCCGCCGTAGGACGCCGCCGACCGCCACACCGCGACGTACGCGTCCTGCATCACCTCGGCGACCACGTCGGGGTCGGCGCACCGGCGGCGCAGCCGGATCACCAGCCACGGCGCGGTACGCCGGTAGAACTCCTCGAACGCGCCCTGGTCCCCCCGGGCGACGCGGCGCAGCAACGCCTCGTCGTCCGGCTCGGTCCCGCCGCTTCTCCCGCCCACTCTCACGCCCTCCCAGACGACGGCCGGGCCCGTCCGGGTTCTCTCTCCGATGTGACCTGGGCCACTTACTGTTCCGGCGAGCGGTGTCCCGGAGTCGGTGACAGACTCGGCGGATGCGCGACGACCGGCCGTACGATCTCGTCCTGTTCGGTGCGACAGGGTTCACCGGAGGACTCACCGCCGAGTATCTCGCCCGGCACGCCCCGGCGGGCCTGCGGTGGGCCCTCGCCGGTCGCAACCCGGAGAAGCTGGCCCGGGTCCGGGACCGACTGACCGACGTCGACCCCGACCTGACCGGTCTGCCGCTGCTCACCGCGGACGTCACCGACGCCGACTCGCTGCGTACCGTCGCGGAGGGCACCCGGGTCCTGGCCACCACCGTCGGTCCCTACGTCCACCACGGCGAGCCGCTGGTGGCCGCCTGCGCCCGGGCCGGGACCGACTACCTGGACATCACCGGGGAACCGGAGTTCGTCGACCTGATGTACCTGCGCCACCACGCCGAGGCCGTCCGCACCGGCGCCCGGCTCGTGCACGCCTGCGGATTCGACTCGGTCCCCCACGACCTGGGGGTCTGGTTCACTGTCACCCACCTTCCCGACGACGTGCCGATCACCGTCGACGGGTACGTCCGCGCCGGTGGCCGGTTCTCCGCCGGCACCTACCACTCGGCGCTGACCGCGTTCTCCCGGACCGGGCCGTCCGCCCGGGTCGCCCGGCTCCGGCGGGCCGCCGAACCACCCCCCACCGACCGGCGGGTCCGAGCCGTACCCGGGAAGGTGGGGCGGTCCACCGAGGCCGGCGGCTGGGTGGTCCCGATGCCCACCATCGACCCGCAGGTGGTCCGCCGGTCGGCGGCGGCCCGCCCCGAGTACGGCCCGGACTTCCGGTACCGGCACTTCGCGGCGGTACGACGGCTGCCCACGGTGCTGGCCGGAGCGGTCGGGCTCGGCGGGGTGATGGCCCTGGTGAAGCTGCCACCCACCCGACGGTGGCTGTTCGGTCGGCTCACCTCCGGGCAGGGGCCCACCCCGCAGCAGCGGGCGAGGTCCTGGTTCACGGTCCGGTTCGTCGGGGCCGGTGGCGGGCGGCGGGTGGTGACCGAGGTGTCCGGCGGTGACCCCGGCTACGACGAGACGGCGAAGATGCTCGCCGAGTCCGCCCTCTGCCTGGCCCTGGACGACCTCCCGACCACCGCCGGTCAGGTCACCCCGGTCACCGCGATGGGCGACGCCCTCCTGCGCCGCCTCACCCGGGCGGGCCTCACCTTCCGTCTCCTGACCTAGGGAAGGGCCCCTCGTCGACGCCTGCGGTGAGGCGGGGCACCCCGCCTCGAATCCCCGTCCCACACCCCCGCACGGGGTGGACCCTCGACCTGGTCGAGGTGGCAGGATCAGCGGCGTGGGAAGCGACCTGCACAGCATCGGCGAGTTCGCCCGTCTCAGCGGACTGAGCGTCAGCGCCCTGCGCTTCTACGACCGGTCGGCGATCCTCGCCCCGGCCCGGGTCGACCCGCCCCCGGCGACCACCACCCGGCTGGCCCTTCGCCCCCGCGACCTGGCCGCCGCCCTCGACGCGGTCCGGTTCGCCGTCGGCACCGACCCCTTGGCGTACGACTTCCCCGACTACCACCTACTGCTGCGTCGTACTGTCGACGGCCCGATCGGCCCCCTGGCCGTCCGCCGCGTCGAGGACCCGGACGTCTTCTCCATCCCCATGCCGATCCGCCTCTGACGCGGGCAGGGAGGCGAGCAGGTCATGCGGAAGAGAAAGAGGACCGCCGAGGACTGGGCGGAGTTCGAGGCCACCTACACATCGCTGCATGCGGCGGGCAGGATTCGCCGGCAGAGTGGTGTGGTCGCCGTCTCGAATGCCCGGACCAGTGCCGAGCAGATGGTCGATCGGAGCCTTCGCAGGTACAACAACCCGGCCGAATCGTCGTACGGTGGACCGGCCGACATGCCCCCCATGCTGCGGGCACTGATGATCGAGAACGGCCACATACCCGCCAGGACCTTCGCCTCCCGCAATCGCACGGGACGGCGGAACTTCATCACGACCGAAGCCATCTCGCTCGCCATGGACGCCACCTGGGCGATGTACGGGAAGGACGTCGGAGGTGCCCGCCCCGTCGAGGTGCCGGGAATCGGCCCGATGGACATCGTGCCGAGGCTGAGGAACTGTCGAAGAGGAAAGCTCGTGAGTGATCTGGAACTGATGAAGATCATTTACTACGGCTGGGACGAGACACATGCTCCGCCGGTGGGCTCCCCCGTCCACTCCCGATACCTCGAACTGAAGAGGACAGCCCCCACGCAGGAACAGGTCCGACAGCTCATCTCGGCCCACGACGACAGTCCTCACCCGCCGCAGGCGGAGGTTCCCGCCGCCACACGTCCACCGTCGCAGGCGGAGGTCGCCGCCGCCGCATCACTGGCCTACGGGCGACCCGGGCCGGGCGTACGGCCACAGCCCACCCTGCCGCCCCTGCAGCCTCGGCTCACCCCGCTGCCGCCGCAACCCCGCCACCAGGACCACGCGACCGGGCCGCAGCACGGGCACCGCCCGTGACCGGGTGCCCCCCGGAGGGCGTACCCCGTGGCGGTCCCTCGCCCGAACCCCGTGGGCTGACCTACCACCCGGGCGGACGGTAGCATCGGGGGGTTATCACCTGGCCGTCCCGGACGGAGGCACACGGAGCAGCATGCTTGACATGGAGTTGATCCGTAAGGATCGCGAGGCGGTCGCGACCGCACTGGCCAAGCGGCTGGATCCGGCCGAGGTCACCCGGGCACTCGACGAGATCGGGCAGCTCGACCGGGACCGGCGCAGCCTGATCACTGAGATCGACGCCGAGCGGCAGCGCCGCAAGGCGGAAGCCCGGGCGTACGCGGCGGCGAAGCGGGCCGGCACCGAGCCGGAGGTCACCGCCCCGGAGGCGGGGCGTCGGCAGGTCGCCGAACTGGAGGCGCAACTCGACGAGGTGCAGTCCCGACTGAACGACCGGATGAGCGAGCTGCCCAACCTGCCGGCCGAGGACGTGGTCCCCGGTGGCAAGGAGGCCAACCGGGTGGTCAAGGTCTTCGGGGCGCCGCCGGTCATCGACAAGGTCCGCGACCACGTGGAGCTGAGCCGGGCGTTGGGCCTGGTCGACTACGAGCGCGGGGTGAAGCTCGGCGGGTCCGGTTTCTGGATGTACACCGGACTTGGTGCCCGGTTGGAGTGGGCGCTGCTCAACTGGTTCGTCGACCAGCACATCGCGGCCGGGTACGAGTTCCTCCTCCCGCCGCACCTGCTGCTCGACTCAGCCGGGTACGCCGCCGGCCAGTTCCCCAAGTTCTACGACGACGTCTACCACCTCTCCGCCGACAGCGCCCCGCGCGGCCAGTTCCTGCTGCCCACCAGCGAGACGGCGATCCTCGGGGCGTACCAGAACGAGATCCTGGAGACGGCGAAGCTGCCGCTGAAGGCGTTCGCGTACACCCCCTGCTACCGCCGGGAGTCGGCCGGGACCCACTCGGACGAGCGCGGCACCGTTCGTGGGCACCAGTTCAACAAGGTGGAGATCTTCCAGTTCACCCTGCCGGAGCAGGCCGACGGGGCGCTGGAGGGGATGCTGGCGCACGCGGAGAGCCTGGTCGAGGGGCTCGGCCTGCACTACCAGCGCAGCCTGCTCTCCGCCGGGGACGCGAGCGCCTCGATGCGCAAGACCCTCGACATCGAGGTGTGGATGCCGAGCACCGGCAAGTACAAGGAGGTCTCCTCGGTCTCCTGGGCCGGTGACTACCAGGCCCGCCGGGCGGGCATCCGGTACCGCGAGCCGGGCGGCAAGCAGACCCGGTTCGTGCACACCCTGAACGGGTCGGCGCTGGCCACCAGCCGCCTGTTCCCGGCGATCCTGGAGCAGTACCAGCAGGCCGACGGCTCCGTGCTGGTCCCGGAGGTGCTCCGCGACCGCCTCGGCACCAACCGCCTAACCCCCCGCTAACCCCCCCACCCCCACCCACCCCACCCCGCTCCCGCCCCCACCCCAGCCCCACCCCCAGCTCTCAGCGGTGATCAAGGGATTTGCGTCAGATCGGTGCCCCTTCCTGACGCAAATCCCTTGATCACCGGGGTAGACGCGACCGGAGGGCGGGGGGAAGGGGCAGGGGGGAGGGGCAGGGGGGGGAGGGGTGGGGGGTGCGGGTGGGTGGGGGTCAGCGGGTGGCGGGGACCAGGCGTAGGGCCAGGGCCGGGCAGACCTTGACGGCCTTCGTCGCCCCCTCCTTCAGCCAGGTCGGCACCGGAGTGGACGGGAAGGCCGGGTAGCCGTTGTGGTCGAGGCGGATGAAGTCCGGCAGGACGTGCGCGCAGAGCCCGTGACCGTCGCACCGGGACCAGTCCAGGGCGAGCTTCTGCGGGTTGCCGTCGGGTGCCCCGGGCAGCCCCATCATCCCCTTGACCCGCTTGCCGCAGCCCTCCCCCGTGGTGTGCAACCGCAGGTCCTCGACGAAGACCTCCATTGCGGAGAGGGCGAACCGGGAGGTGCCGTCGGGGTGGCTGCACGCCCCCCGTCCCTTCACGTCACCGGCGGCGGCCCGGACCACCTCCACCGGCGCGCTGCCGGAGACGGCGAGGTCGACGGCGCGGGCCAGGTCGGGTAGGCCCGCCTTGCACGGCCCGCACTGACCGGCCGACTCGGCGGCCAGGTAGCGGACCACCTGCGCGGCCTCGCCCAGCGGGCAGGTGTCCTTGCCGAGGGGGACGATGATGCCCGCGCCGAGGGTCCCCCCGACGGCGGCCAGCCCCTTGCGGGACACCTCAGCGACCTCGGCCGCCGCCCAGGTGATCCACCGTCCGTGGTAGCCGCCGAGCAGGATGCCCGGCCCTTCGGGCACCTCGCAGAGGTCGAGCACGTCACGGAGCCGGGTCCCGGCGGCACACTCCACCACCGCCTGTCGCTTCGCCGACCCGGTGATGGTCAGCAGCACGGTGCCCGGCTCGTCGTCGGTGCCGAGGGCCGCGTACTCGTACGGGCCGAGCCGGGCGGCGATGGCCACCTGGGCGTACGTCTCGGCGTTGGACAGCAGGGTGGGCAGGTTGTTGACGCCGGAGTCGCTGGAGCGTTTCTTGGTGCCCGACGGGATGTGCGGCAACCCGTTGATCCCGTTGATCAGCGCACCTCCCTCACCGGAGATGAACCGGTGCGGCACCGTGACGATGCTGGTGGGCACCGGCATCGGGCGCTCCTCCAGGGCGAGGGTCAGCGACTCGCGGCCGATGTCGTCGTCGGCCACCCCGATGACGATCTCCTCCGCGTCGAGGGCGTACGCGGCCAGCGCCGCCCCGTCGAGGATCAGGTGCGGGGCCCGGGTGAGCAGCACCTTGTCCTTCCAGGCTGCCGGTTCCCCCTCGGTGGCGTTGACCACGACCACCGGGGCGAGGTCCTGACGTTCGCAGGAGTCGAGGACAGCCCGGAACTTCTTGGCGAACGGGAAGCCCGCCCCGCCCTTGCCCTTGAGTTGGATCGCTTCGAGAAGTTGGAGCAGGTTGGCCGGCTCCATGGGCCCGATCGGCCCGTGCACCTGTTCGTGGGCGCGCAGGTCGAGTCGGCCGAACTCGGCGAATCCGGCGGTGAGCCGGGGTTCCCCGACGCAGGCCACCGGGGGCACCGTCGTACGCATCGTCACTTGGCTTCACCTCGCAGCCCCGCCCAGTAGGCGCCGTCCACGGCGTCCGCGTCGGCACGGCGGCGGCCCTTGGACCGGCTGTCACCGGAGGCCCGCTGCTTGCGACGGGAGGCGAGGTCGACGAGGGTCGGGGTGTCGTCCGTCGGCAGGTCGTCGTCGGGAACGTACCGGCCCGGCGGACGCCAGTAGTCGGGGACCTCCTCCGGCACCTCGTCCTCGACGCTGTGCCGCCCGCTGCCGCTGCGCG
The DNA here is from genome assembly GCF_040300925.1 of Micromonospora sp. NPDC000207. Classification (NCBI taxonomy): domain Bacteria; kingdom Bacillati; phylum Actinomycetota; class Actinomycetes; order Micromonosporales; family Micromonosporaceae; genus Micromonospora; species Micromonospora sp. NPDC000207. The sequence continues at coordinate 38,181 of NZ_JBEPEQ010000002.1, read as the reverse complement.
GGGCCGACGAGATCGGGTCGCGCGGGGCCGACGAGATCGGGTCGCGCGGGGCCGACGAGATCGGGTCGGCGGAGACCGGGTCGATCTTCTCCCAGCGGCTCGGGCTGTCCCACGGCTCCTCGGGCAGGTCCGCCGCGGGCGGGGCCGAGTACCGCTGCCGGGCCTCGACCCGGGGCCGCGACGACCGGCGGGAGACGGCCTCGCCGTCGTCGGCGGCGCGGCGGCGTCGTGACGGCCGCTCGCTGTCCCGGCGGGCCACCGTGGCGAGGTCGTCCTCGTCGACGCGGCGACGCGGCGAGTCGCCCTCGTCCCGGCGACGGGACGCCGGTTCCAGGTCCTCTTCGGTACGCCGACGACGGCTGCCCCGCTCGTCGGTCACCCTGTCGAAGAGTTCGGTGTCGTCGTCGACCCGCCGACGGGGGCGGTCGTCGTCGCGGCGGACCCGCTCCTCGGTCCGGGCCGCCGGGGCGTACTCTTCGTCGCGGCGACGAACCGATTCGCGCAGGGTGCCGGGCTCGGGCACCACCGGAACGGCGAACCGGTCCGGGTCCTGACGCCGGGCCGTACCACCGGTGGTGGACCAGCTGCCGGTCGTGGTGGTGTCGGACCATCCGGCGGCGCGGTCCCGGCCCTTCCCCCGACCCTTCTTCTCGCCGCTGTCGCCCCTGCGCCCGGTCAGGTTGGCCAGGAGGCCGCGGCCGAGGCCCTCGTCGCCGGCCTTGCCGGTGATGGCCTTGTTGAGGGCGGCGGCCTGACTCTGCTCCCGACTGCGCTGGCCGAGGGTCACCGAGAGCCGGACGATGAGCGCCACCACCACGAACAGGACGCACGCCAGGTAGCTCAGGGTGACCCAGGTGGCGGCCACCCGGCCGGCGTTGAGGCCGTGGAGCAGGGCGAACGGCCAGGCCACGTACGCCCCCGAGTGCAGGGCACGCCAGAGCCACCGGGGTCCGGCCCCGGCGAACCTGACCCGGATGAGGCCGGTCCACAGGACGCTCACCATCAGGAACGAGGCCACCGTGCCGAGGCCGACGTAGAGGCCCCATCCGCCGACGAACGGCACGAAGATGTCGGTGACCCCGGCCCGCCCGATCGCGATCTTGGTAATGACGTGGAAGATCAGGCCGCCCACGCCGATGATGCCGGTCGCCCGGTGGGCGGACTGTAGGAGCACCCGGTGCGGGATCTTCAGCACCAGGCGGTCGGTGGCCAGCAACCCCATCATCACGGTGAGGCTGAGCGCCACCAGGGCGATCACCCCGGAGAAGAACTCGGTGAAGAAGAAGGAGTACGCGTAGACCATCTGACCGAGGCTGGTGAGCATCGCGCCCGCCCAGAGCAGGGCGACCACCGACCCGATCAGCACCATGACGGTGGTCGGCGAAAGGCTTCTGCCTCCTCTGCTGCTGGTCATCGTGCGAACGGTCGTGGCCTTGTCGTTCGTCTTCACCCGGGCCATCGCTCCCCGATCGTCTATCAGCGGCACACCGTCGGCCGACCCTGCTCGCTCCCCCCTCCAGTACGGCCCCTCGCCATCAGCGGATCACCGGAGCCGAAAAAATCTTGACCCATCCATCGAACCGGATCCCGCAAAAACTCGTGTACGCCCTCCGAGCCGGCGCTGTTTGTGGTTTAAGTGACCTATGAGGCATCTGGGGGCTTTCCGATGGCGACGGGCGGGGCTGCTCGTCGGCGTACCGCTGATGGTGGTGACGCTGCTGGTCACCGCCCTGATGCTGACCAGGGCCCCGGCCACCCGGGTCGCCGCTCCCGGTCCGGTCGGGCCGCAGGGTGGACTGCAGATCGCCCCCGACGGCGACGGACCCGGAACCGGCCCGGTGCCGAGCGCCGCACCCGCCCCCGCCCGCCTGCCGGTGGTCGACTACGGCCCGGCACCCACTGGGTTTCCCCCCGACCCGGACACCATGGACGTCACCCCGCTCACCGAGGGGCTGCGTCCCGCCCGCCGGATCGCCGCCTACGACGCTCCCGGCGGACTGCCGCTCGCCTTCCTCGACCCCACCGTCAACGGCGTCGACCTGACCGTCCCGATCGCCCAGCGCCGAACCGGCTGGGCGGCCGTCCTGCTCCCCTCGGCCAACCGTCGGCTCGCCTGGGTGCCCCCCGGGGGCTGGACGGTCACCCCACTGCGGAACCAGATCGTGATCGAGCGCCGCCCCCACCGGCTGACCTGGTTCCGCGACGGCGAACCCCGACGCACCTGGCCGGTCAGCCTCGGTCGCCCCGGCCAGGAGACCCCGCTGGGACGGAGCTTCGTCCTCGGCCGGAGCACCCCCAGCGAGAACGTGTACGCCGGGGTCGACGTCCTCGCCCTCGGTTCCGTCCCCGACGACCCCGACGCCGTCCCGGCCGGGCTGCGCGGTGCCCACATCGGCATCCACACCTGGCACCACGACGGTGAGCTGGGACGACAGACGACGAACGGCTGCATCCGGCTCACCGCCAGCGGCCAGCGCCTCCTGCTCGCCGAGGTCCCCCCGGGCAGCCCGGTGGTCGTGGTCGACGAACTCCCCACCCCACCGCCGTCGGTCTGACCGAACCCACCTATCGGGTGACGACGAATCGGACCGGCTCACCGAGTACGACCGCTGCCCGGTCCAGATCCGCCAACCGTATGGCCATGGTCGCTTTCGCCAGGCGGGTCGGCAACGCCGCGTTGAACTTCAGAGCGGTGAGCGCCTTCTCGTCTATGTCGGGCAGACACAGCCGCTGGGCGGCGTCGGCGGTCAGCGAACGCCACGCCGAGGCGGTGAGGTTCTCCCGGAGACGGATGCTGCAATCGTCGAATCTCTCCACAGGGTCCACGACCTCACTGATGGTCGCCGTCAGGGTGGCGTTGGCGCGGAAACCGGCCCAGGTCCACCACCTCAGGTCGCCTTTGCCGTCCCGCTCGATCACCGTTCCATCAGAGTGCACCACGTGCGCCTGCTCGGCCCGTACCTCGGCGAGTCGATTCACCGCGCGCCGGGTCATCCGAACCGGCGGATCGACGTCGAGGAGCACCTCCCGTATCGCCCGGTTGAGCTCGAAGCTCAGGTACGCCCAGCCACCACCCCGCCACCGGGCCCGGCCGCCCGATTCGGCAGGTTCGACGAAGCACCGCCGACGCCGCCAGTCGATGTAGGTGACCCGCCAGCTGCGTCCGCCCAACAGGAGCCGACGGTCTCCTCGGACCTCCTCGGTGAGCAGGCTTGGGTCGATCCGGCCGAGTTCTTCGCGTCCGGTGAGCACGGTGAACTCTTGAGGGCCGGTGAAGACCGCGGTCAGTTCCATGAAGTGTCGTCGACCGAATCGCTGTTCGGCCGTCGGGCCCACGAACAGCATTCCGCCGTCGCGGTCCAGGTAACCGTGCTCCACCAAATGACGGACGATCGGCTCGCTGCTCTCTCCGAAGGGTCCCAGCCCGTTCCAGGCTAGTGGCCAGAGCTGGTCACCGACCCGATGTTCCTGCAGGCAGAGGGCGAGTACCTGTTGGGCGACGATGTGTCTGGGTTCTGGTGGCGCGTTGACCGGCTCGACCCACCCCCGCGACCAGAGCAGCAACAATGCTGCCGCCTCGGCCAGGGCATCGCCGCTGAGGGTCAGGAACAGACAGTTGCGCCTGGTTCCCGGCCGGCGGCCGGTCCGGCCGAGGCGTTGCAGGAAGGATGCGACAGTGACGGGAGCGTCGATCTGGATGACCCGATCCAGGTCACCGACGTCGATGCCCAGCTCAAGGGTGCTGGTCGAGACGATGACGCAGTCCCGGGCCTCGGTGAACGCCTGCTCGGCCCGGCGGCGCTCGTCTGTGGAGAGCGACGCGTGGGAGAGGAAGGTGGTGACACCCTTCTCCCGCAGCAGCTGGCCGAGTCTCTCGACGGTCTCCCGGGACTCGCAGAACACGAGGCGCTTCTCGCCTCGGTGCAATCCGGCGATGACCGTCGCGGCGTTGACGAGAGAGCCGACATAGTCCAGCTCGATGTCGCCCGGAGGGGGCCTCTCTGGTGTGTCGACCACCTCGGGAGCCACTACCTGGGCGGGGCGACCGGTTCCCGCACCCTGCAACCAGGCCAGGAGCTGGGCTGGGTTTCCGACGGTGGCGGAGAGACCGATCCGCTGCAGTGACCGATCGGCCACCCGAGCCAGCCGCTCCAGGACTGCAAGCAGGTGCCATCCCCGGTCGTCACCGGCGAAGGCGTGTACCTCGTCGACGACGACGGCGTGCAGCCCAGCGAAGAACGACCGGTGGTCGACCCGGGTGCTGACCAACATCGACTCGACCGATTCCGGGGTGGTGAGCAGGATGTCCGGCCGCTCGTGTAGGAGTGCCCGGCGACGGGAGGTGCTGACGTCACCGTGCCAGATCGCGGCCCGGCGTCCCAGCCAGCTCGCGTACTGCTCGATCCGTGGTTGCAGGTTGTTGAGCAACGCCTTCAGCGGAGCGAGGTAGAGCACCGACGTTCCGGTCCACCGCTGCTGTGCCATGCGGCTCAGCAGGGGAAACAGAACGGCCTCGGTCTTCCCGCCCGCCGTGGGGGCGAGGAGGAGAGTGTCCGCACCGGCCCGCACCGGAGTCACGGCGGCTCGTTGCATCGGCCGCAGGTCGGACCACCCGAGGGTGTTCACCACGTGGTGCAGGACGACCGGGTCGAGGTCCGGGGGCACGTCAGAGCGGAAGTTCGACGTCGTCGGCCGAGGCCGCGGCGTTTCGTTCGACATCGGTCAACTCGTCGGTTCGCAGCGTCAGATGATGGTGCCGACGGGGATCCCAGTCGGCGAACTGGTCGACTCGGTCGAAGACCTCCGCGACCAACTTCTTGAGATAGACCCGGGGTGCGACTCCGACCTGGCCGCCGAGCGCCCCGGTGACAGCCCGGGCGAGAGCCGCCAGGTAGGCGTCGTCTACCCGGGAGTCGACGGCGGGACTGTCGTAGATCTCTCGTACTCGGGTGCCGAGTTCGACGAGGGCGTCGGTCGTGAATCCGGGCAGCCGCAGTTGGACAGCTCGCGGGTTGTCCCAACGAGGCTCCGGGTCGAAGGCGGTGGCGAGGCGTTGTGCGAGCGGGGCGAGGCGCTGGATTCCCTGTGGTCCGTCGTAGAAGGCCGGAGTCCCGGTGATCAACACGAGTAGTCCCGGGAACCGGTCCAGGTGCATCTCGTCGACGAGTTGACGCAACGAGTTGAGGGCCTTGTCGCGGACGTCGGTGCGAACCCGTTGCAGTGTCTCCACCTCGTCGAGCACCACCAGCAGTCCTGGATGCCCGCTGTCGCGCAGGACGGTCAGCAGGCCACGCAGAAAGCTGAGCGCCCCGTAGTGGTCGAGGTCCCCTTTCACACCGGCTGCACGACGTGCCCGGGCAGCCACGTGCGGCTGACCGCCGAGCCAGGCCGCGATTCCTTCGGCGGTTCCGTGGTCACCGGCAGCTGTGGCCGACCGGTATCCACGCAGCGCGGATGCGAAGCCGGGGGTACTCCGGGAGATGTCGCCGAGCCGACGTTCCAGCAGCTCGTCCACGGCTCGTTCGAGGGCCGGGGCGTCATCCTCCGCGACGGCTCCACCAGCGAGGACGTCCTCTTCCAGGGCGAACATCCAGCCGTCCAGCACGGGCCGGAAGGCGCTCGGCGCGAACTGCTCGGTGCTGAGATGCTCGACCAGCCGTCGGTAGACGGTTTCCATTCGGTGCAGAGGGGTCTCCAGCTCGGAGATCTGCACCTCGGCGGTGGCGAACCCCCGTCGCTTGGCCCGTTCGGCAAGCCACCGGGTGAAGAAGGTCTTCCCGGCGCCGTACTCCCCTCGGATCGCCTTGAAGACGCTGCCGCCACCGGCGACCCGGTCGAGGTCGTCGTCGAGGGCTGTCTCGAACCGGTCCAGCCCGACCGCGAGAGCGTCGAGCCCGATGCTCGGTACGACCCCACGCCGCAGGGCGTCGATGATGTCCCGGCGACGGCGAGCAGAGATCTCCACGCTCATCGGGGTTCCAGCTCGAACTGCTCGACCAGCAGCTTCCGGTCGAGGTGCAGGGTACGCCCGTCTGGATCGATGGTGACAACGGCATAACCGTCGACCTGGAGCAGTCGTCGCAGCGCCGTGACGGCACCAGTGATGCGGTGCGCCGGAATGCCGGCCCGGGCGGCGAGCGTGTCGGTCCTCGCCCGGTCTCCCCCAGCGATGAGGGTGTTGAGCAGCGCGGCGACCCGGTCGTCGGACAGGGATCCCCGAGCGGCACGGCGTTGGGCGTACCGGTCGCTGGCCAGGAGGTCCGACACCAGGTCCGGAGCGTCCGAGCGAGGTCGCGGTACCGGTGCGCTGGTCACCGTGGCGAGATCGAAGAGTTCCTCGGTCTGCGACGCCGCCTGGCGTTTGGTCTGCCGACGCTGCTGTGGGCCGGAACCGAGGGGAGGTGGCACCTCGGCCAGTGGCTCCCGCCACCAGTCGGGACTGGCTACCGGCGCAGCAGCCCAGCCTGGTGCCGGAGACTCGTCCCCGGGAGCGAGGACGACCAGCGGGATCACTGCTTCGCCCGGTGCGGCACCGCCGTGGTAGCCCGCCTTGCGTGGGCCGTACCGCACCTCCTCCCGCCAGGGAAGGACGACCGACCCGCCACCTGACAACACCCGTGTCCCGCGTACCGCGACCTCGGATTCAGCTGGTGGGTTGCCCTTGGGGCGCCACCGGTTGTCGTGAGCGGTGCTGGGCAGCACGACCGATTCCGGACCTCGGTCGACGACGTGGCCGTGGTCGGAGACGAGGACGACCACCCGGTCGGTAGCGGCGAGCAGGTCACCGACGGCGGTGACGGTGTCCCGCCCCCACACGATGGTGCCCGGGTCGCTGCGGTCGAGAGCGTCGTCGATCGTGTTCACCACAGCGGCGACGACAGGCACGGTCGGGTCGTCGAGGGCACGGACCACGTCCGGTTCGATGGCCGTGCCGGCTCCGGAGCGCAGGGACTTCTTGTGGAGCAGCCGCCCGGTGGGGAAGCGCTGGGTGAAGGCCCTCTTCTCCGCGTTTCGGTCCCCGACGGCGAGCCGGCCACTGAGCAGGCTGCACCGGCTCACCTCGGTCACCGTGGGCAGAGCAGCCAGGACGCCGGTCCGGGGACCGCCGTCGGGGGTGAACTCGACCCATGCACCGCTGTGGGTCACCGACTCGGCCAGCTCGGTGGCGGCAGCCACCCCCATCCCGTCGAGCACGAGCAACAACACCCGTCGGCCCTGGTCCACGATCGGCTGGAGCACCCGGTCGAGCACGTCCTCGACCCTCAGCAGCGCCCCCGGTTCCGAGTCCGCCTCGGTCGTGGCGGCCAGGAGGGTGGCGAACTGGTGGTCGTGTCGGGACCGGCGAGCCTGCACAGCCTGGTGTAGCTGCCGGTACGCCGTACCGACCTGCTCGTCGGGGTCACCGGCGAAGATGTCGAGCCGAGCCCGGTCGACCCAGCCGTCCTGCCGGACCTGCCGGTGCAGCGCGTCGAGGAGGGTGGCCGGAGGTGGCCCGTCGGCCACGTGCAGCCACCGCAGGAGGCGTACGGCCATTCGGGCGGTCTCCAGTCGGCGCGGTTCGGCGGCACGATGGGCTTCCACGTTGTCGAGCGCCTGTTGGGCTCGGACGACCGCTGCCGCCGACACTGGACCCCGGGTGGGGACGGCGAGCCGTACCTTGTCGGCGAAGGCCCGCAGCCGTTGAAGGAAACCGCTGGGCAGGACGGTGGAGGCGGCCAGGAGTCCGGCGACTTCGATCTCGTCAGCGATCGTCTCTGCCCGGCGCAGCATCCGCATGGCCTCGTCCCTGCCGTCACTGTCCAGGTCGATCGTCCGGTACACCCACGCCTCGGAGGCCCGGTGCAGCGCCTCGGCCTGCTGCCGGGTGAGGCGTTGCCCTCCGAACCACCGCTCCAGCCGGGTACGACCGATGGCGGCCACCACCTCGACGGAGTGGTCGCTACCGGCCGGCCAGAGCAGCCCGGCGAGTAGACCCAGTGGGATCGCGTCGACCCCGTGGCCGGCTCGGACAGCCGCCATGACGGCGACGGCGACGGGGCCGGCTGTTCCGGTGAGGTATCTGGTGATCCCGTCGGCGGTCTCCTGCGGCAGGTCGCCGAAGAGTCGTTGCCGCCCGGGTTTGGCACTCCACTGGATGAGGCCGCTGTCGTCGAGTTCACCGGGCGCCACGTCGAGCAGTTCCGCGGTGAGGCTGCGTAGGGCATGGTCCCGGGTGAGAACCTTGCCGGGCGGAGTCGGCCATCCGTCGGCCGGTACGTGGTCGCTGAGCGCAGGGGCGACCCAGGCGCCGAACCCCACCAGGGTGGGGTCGAGATCAGTCACCCCACCGAACAGTTGCCGGACGAGGTCCCACTGGTCGATCCGGCGGACCTTCTGTCGGCTGAGGTGGGCGAGGATTCCGTCACCCAGCTCGTGGTCGGACAGCTCCGTGAGCAGGACCAACCGAGCGTCCGCCGGTCGATCGTGCAGTGCTGCACGGGCGGCCAACGGAGTGGGACAGGCGACGACCAGGACCCGGTGGCCGGCGATGGTGAGAGTCAGGTCGGTCGGCCACTCGGGGCGGGCCTTCAGCGCGATGGCCTTCCCCGGTTCGTTTTCTGCCAGCCATGCCTCGACCTTGCGCCGGACCGCCTCGGGCTGGACCACTCCCACCGCCCCGGTCACTGGGCCTCCCAGCTGACCACGACCGGCCGGCCCGCCTCGATCTCGGCGCTGATCTCGGCGGCGACCTCCTGCCACTGCGCGGCGTCGGAGACCGTTCGACGATGGGCGACGACGGTGGCGGGACCGGCACCGGACCGACCCGAAGCGGCACCGGAACCGCCCGAAGGGGCAGTGTCCGCGGCGGGTTCCCTGATCGCCACATCGTCGGTCGGGAGACGTCTTGTCGGGACGGTCGCTCCGCCTGGGCCGCCCGTGCTCGCGGTGTCGTCGACGGGCGGATCGGCCGGGGCGGGTTCCGTGGGCCGTTCGGCGGCGGCGAGCAACGCGGCCGACTCCTCGAAGGCCAGACGCAGGGCAGTGATCAGGTCCTGGCCGTGTTGCTCGGTCCGGGCGACCTCGCGTAGCCGTTCGATGATCGTTCGGGCCCGGTCGTCGTGGTCGGCCCGGGCTACGATCCCCTCCAGCAGCGGCCACTGGTGGGGACCGGCCAGCTCCGCACTGATCGCCCCGGCCCGGCCGAGGATCACGCTGACGGCTCTGTCGTCGAGGTCGCCGAGGTCGGCTCGGGCCACTGTCTCGACCAACACCACGTCGTCGGGTTCTGCTGCGACGTGGGTGACGAGCCGGGCGGCCCGGCGGGCACTGGCGAGCCGGCCGGTGCGTGCGTCGAGGGCCAGACCGAGAACCTCGGCGTGCCGGGTCAGGGCGTCTACCAGGGCGACCACCGGGGACTTCCGGTCGGCGGCGGCGTCGCGCAGCTTCCCGGCGAGGTCCGGGAGGTTGGCCGGGGTACGCCAGGAGGGCAGCACCTCCCCGAAGATCGCCGATCCACGCCGAACCGCGTCGGCCCAGGACTGTTCGTCGGGCATCGGCGGGTGGCGCAGTTCCAGATCGTCGCGGACGGCAGCCGGACCGCCCACGTCGATCTTGCCACCGTGCTGGTACCAGGCGAGCTGCTGGTCGAGCCCGAAGAGGAGGATGATGAGGTTCTGCAGGTCACGGTCAAAGCCGAAGGCGGCGGGCTCGTCGATGAGTCGGCGCAGCAGACGGACCGGGAAGTGCTCGGTGTAGCCCTCGTTGGCGGCAGCCTGGAGGAAGTGCTGACTCCACCGACAGGTGGAGGTCGTCAGGACGTACCGTCCGTCGACCAGTTCCCCGAGGCGCAGGTTGTTGCAGACCCTCCGAAGGATGCGCTGGTCGGCCTGGGTGACGACACTGACCCCCCGGGTCGGGTCGGCGACCGCTCTGCGGGCGTACTCGAAGATCTTGGTCAACTCGCTGCGGGTGACTGGTTTCTCGTCGTCGGGCATCGCCGGACGGCCGGGGTAGGACCAGGTGAGCAGTTCCCCGGTGAGGTTGGTGAAGGCCTCGGCGAGGGTGCCGCCGCGCGGGTCGCCGGGGTGGAGCCCTTCGGCGAGGGTGTGGAAGACCCCGATACTGTCGTCCTGGACGTCGGTCCCGCGTGAGGTGGCTGACCCGTAGGCCTGCATGAGCGCACTGGTCAACGTGCCCCGGAGGTGGGACTGCCGCTGTTGGAGGTAGACCCGACCCTGTTGCCGGTCGGTCAGCGGCCAGTCGGCGGCGAGCGAGTTGAGCCGGTCGCCGGTGCCGTTGCCGAGCAGATAATTGATCTTGATGAGCTGGCCGACCTTCGTCATCAGGTCGTCGGTGAGATAGAAGGGCAACCAGAAGACGGTCCGGGAGCCACGCTCCAGGCTCTCGATCCGAGCCCGGTCGGCGCTTCGCTCGAACCCCTGCGGGTCGAACGGGTAGTCGATGACGACCCGCCACGCCTCGCCGGTTGCCAGCAGCGCATCCGCCGGCATGGTCTCGGCGTCCCGGACGTTGCCGAACTTCACCTGGACGGTGTGCGTCCGGCCCCGCCATGGACGGGAGTACAGCAGCTCGCCGAGCTGCCCTTCGCTGCCGACGATACCCATCTCGGCGGTGACCAACTCCCGGATGAGCTGCTGCCGCACTCCGGTGGTGGTGGACTCCGCCTCCGGCACCAGGTCGAGCAGCTTGTCGTAGTCGACGGTGTGCAGGGTCAGACTGATCACCGGGTCGGCGGTCTTGGTCACGTGCAGCTCACCGGCGGCGTCGGCGACGCGGTCGAGTCGGTTGAGCACGATGGTGCGCTCGTACCCGGGGATCGGGGCGGTGATCGAGCCGAAGTTCAGCGCGTGCAGCTTGCCGGCGGTGAGGTTGTGCAGCGCCGGCACCTCGGGGACCAGGGCACCGAGCAGGACCGTCTTGATCAGCTTGTCGTCGAGCTCGAACTGTCGGTGCCCGGCCGCCTGCTCCTCGGTGATCCCGTTGAGAGTGAGCAGGATCGGGCGCAGCTTCTGGAGGTAGAGGGTCCGGGCGGACTGGAACAGTTGCTTGAGCTTCGGCCGGTCCGGCAGCTCACCGCGGAGCACCAGCGGTTCGAAGAGGGCGGCCACCCCGATCAGGTCGTTGACCCGCAGGCTGTCTCGGCGCTGGACGAGCAGCTCGGTCATCACCTTCAGGGCGGTCCGTTCCCGCTGCAACGCCTGGGAGAGCGCGACCAGGGTGGCGACCAGGGCCGGGGAGAACGGGTAGAGCTTGCGGAAGGCGGCAGCGTCGGAGCCGATCCCGGCGTCTCCGTACTGCGCGCCGAGGAGGAGGGTGTCCCACACCTCCCGGTTGCCCTTCACGGCGGCGAAGGCGTTGTCGATGGTCGCCTTCCCCGCCTCGGTCAGCGGCTTGAGCAGCCGCCCCTCGGCGATCTCGGGAAGGTTGGTGTCGGCGAGGGCGATCTCGCCGAGCCGCCCCTGCACGCTGCGCATCACGTGCGCCAGGGCCTCCCGCTCGGTCCCGCCGACCTGAGGGCCGAGGAAGTCCTCCAGGTTGCGCTGCCGGGCGACGAAGGAGATCAGCGGCACGGGACGGGTGGCGTCGGCCGACTCGACGAGCTTGTTGAGTTTGGCCCCCTCGGTGTTGACGAAGGTGTGGTCACTGATCCGGGTGGAGAGCCAGAGGATCAGCTCGTCGAGGAAGAGCACCAGGGCGTCGTACCCGAGGGACTTGGCGTGCCGGGTGATCACCGCCAGGCCGGTGTCCAGGTCGAGGTACTCCCCGCTACGGACGGCCCCGGTGAAGAAGGCACTGGTCAGCGAGGCGACCAGCAGGTCCCGCTCGGCGGTCCCGGGCGGGGCCGCCGCGGCGTCTGCGTACCGCTGGGGAGTCCACCCGGCGGCGCGGGCCCGCGCGGCGGCGAGTCCACCACCGGTCGCGGACGGGCCGCCCCCATCGTGCAGGGCGGCGAAGAACGCCTCGTCCCCCATCCGGTCCCGCAGCCGGGCGGCATCGTCGAGGAGCGCGTCGGAGCGGTGGACGGCGGGCCGGGGCTGATCGGGGTGCAGCGCGGTGATCTGGTTGAGGTAGCCCTCCAGGACCGCCTGCTCCACCGACCGGGCGTCGAGCATGTGGAAGGTGAGGGTGAGCAGTCTGCGATCCCGCAGCCACGGATCGGCGGCGATCACCGGCTCGGCCAGGCCCCGGATCTGTCGGGCCTGCGGGTTGTGCCGGAGGATCTCCCGGAGCACCGCCATGAAGTGCGACTTCCCGGAGCCGAACGACCCGTGGAGAAACACCGCCTGGGACTTTCCGCTGGTCACCGCATGCCCGATCTTGGTCAGCGCGGCGGCGAAGCTCTCCCGGAGCTGGTCCGTGACGACATACCGGTGCAGGTCGGCACCCTCAGCGGCCTTGACCACGAAATCGCCGTCCCCGACAGAAGTCGGAATGTCGATCACGTCCCGCAGCAGGGTCATACCGCTCCTCACCTCGACCGTCTCCCAGGCCACCGGCATCGACCGGCTGACTCGCCGCATCCTAGTGCCTACCCACGAGAGCCGAGGCGCGCCGAGCGTGCCTCAGGCGAGCCGAAGGACGCTCAGGGCGGTCGCCAGCGGCACCGGTTCGGTCAACGCCCGGGGTCCGCTCGCCTCGGCCAGCCAGAACCGGCACCCCGTCCGGTCGGCCCGGACGGCGACGACCTGCCCGGCGTGCCGGGCCGCCAGCCGACGCAGCGCCGGTGTCGGATCCTGAACCTGCATCGGTGCACTGTTCACGGGAGCGGGCACCGGGCGGGTGGGCAGGACCGGCACCGACTCCCGCAGCGCCGTACCCAGGTGGGCGAACCGGTCCGCGACGGCCGCCTCCAGGCTGGGCCACCAGGGTTGCCGCAGGTCGGGCGGGGCCGCCGGGGACGTCACGTCGACCCGCCACCGGACCCCGTGTAGCCGGGTCGGGTCGGCGGCGTCGAGCCGGTGGTCGCGGGCGACGACCGTGACGGCCAGGTCGAGCCCGGTCCCGACCCGGATCAGGTCAGCCACCGGCGGAGCCGCCGGTGGGTGGGCCAGCACGATCAGCCGGGCCCCGGGCAGCCGCCGAGCGGTCTGCTCGACGTGGCGGATCCCGGGGTCCTCCCCCGGCCCGACGCCGGTGACCGTCCCGTCGAGGAGGTCCTGGCCGACGGGGTGCCCGTCGTCGACCCTGGTCAGGTACTCCGACCCCACCCCGAAATCGGCGGCGAGCCCGGCGACCCGACGGTCCTCGCCCACCTGGAAGATCGGGGTCCCGTCGGGGTTGGTTCCGACCCGGTTCATCGGCTCCCCGGCGGCGGGCTGCCAGAGCCGGTGGGTGGCCCGGGTCAGGTCGGTGACGGTCACCGTCATCGCCGAGTGGATCCGGCGGGTGCCCCCGCAGGTGAGGCAGTTCCCCCAGCCTGGGGCCATCCCCGCGCCGCAGCAGTCCGGGCAGTCCGGGTCCGGGTCGGTGTCGCCGCGCCGACAGTCGCACCGTCGCAGCCGACTGTCGGGGCGACAGTCGGGGCACTCCCGGTGCCGGATCGGGGCACCCCACCAGGCCGGCTCCGGCGGCTCGGTTACCCGCACCAGCCGGGGCGTGACGAACCGGACGACTTGCCCGGTGTCCCACTCGTACAGCTCCTCGACCGGGTTCCCCTCCCGCAGGGGGGTGTGCCACCACCGGCCGTTGCGCCAGATCGCCTGCGCACCCGCCCCGCCACCGAGGTCCACCCGGACCCACCGCTCAACTTCGGCCACGTCGACGACCTGCGGGGCGGGGAGCACCCCCACCGAGGACCGGACCGTGTACGCCGGGGCGGTCACCCCGGCCTCGGCGAGCCGGGCGGTCGCGGTGGCGACGGTGGTGGCCCGGACGGCGGCGGCCAGGTCCCGCTCGGCGTGCCGGGGGTCGGTCGGCACCACCCCGCCGGGCATCTCGAACCGGACGTCCCAGGCAACCTGGCCGTGCTCCATCCGGGCCTCGACCACCAGGTCGAGATGGAGGAGGTTCGCCACCCCGCAGAGCCACCCCAGGTGCCGCCCGGGGTCCGGCCCATCGACCGGGGGCGTACTGCGACCGACCAGGACCCGCCACGGCGAGTGGTCCCCCCGGATCAGCGCCTCCGCCTCGATCCGGTGCCGCTGCTCGACCGGGAGGTTTGGTGCCCAGTCACGGGACAGCCACACCAGGGTGCCGTCCGGATCCGCGCCGACCACCGAGACCGGACGGACGTCCAAGGCACCGACCCGAGCGGCGAGCCGCTCCACGACCGGGCGCATCGGCATCGTCCAGACCCCGTCGGGGTCGCACCGGGCGATGATCCCGCCGGGTCGGATCCGGGTCGAGGCAACGGCCCCGGTGTCCGCGTTCACCACGGACACCACCAGCTCCGCCCGGCGCACCCCGGTCCGGCCACACCAGATGCACGGCTGGACGACGCTCCCGTCGCCTCGGCACAACCGGCAGTCCCGGTACGGCTCGTCCGCGTAGGCCGCCCCGTCCACGACGAGCTGGTCCCCGCCGCTGACACACCCGCACCGGGCGATCGTGTAGCTCAACCCGGAGCAGTCCGGGCAGGTCGTCGTGGGTGTTCCGGTCACCGTGGCACCTCCGCACCGGCGCAGTCCCCGTCGTGGTCGGCCCGGAGCCGGCACCGTCGCCCGCCACCGAGCAACAGGTCACAGAAAACCCGATGTCGTACGCCCTGCGCGTCCTCGGCCGACACTGTCAACTCCCCCGGGTCGGTCTGCGGGAGGATCCGGGTCCACCGGGCCACCACCCGAGCAAGCCGCTGCGCGGCCGACAGGTCCGGGGCGGTCACCGGAAGGTGGATCACCCACCGCTCGGTCATTCCTGCCACCGCCTCTCGTTGCGGGCCTGGAACTGCTCGGACTGCCACCGCCGCAGGGCACCCTTGACCCGATCGGCCTCCTCCCGGCTGCTGGCCAGGGCCTCGTACGCGGCAGACAGCTCCCCGGCCACCCGGTCGAGGAACGCGTACACCTCGGCCGGGTCGAGCCCCCGCCGCCCGAACGCGGTCCATCCGAACCGCCGCTGCCGCACCTGCCCCGGCGGCAACGGCCGGGACGCCGCCGACCGGTAACACGTCGTCCACCTGAGCGGTTGTCGGCGACGCCGACGCCGAAGCTGACGAAAGAACCGCATGGCCAGACCTACCTCTCACCGTCGGTGCCGAGCTGATCGAGATGGGGTGGGGCCGTCGGCCCGCCGCGCACCGACGGTCCCACCCCGCGCACCTACCACCGCAGCCACGACCAGCAGTACGACAGCAGGGCCTCACACGGCTCTGACCTGCGGAAATCCACAGTGGCCGCCAACGCAGTCAAGCACTGACGAACATCAGATGCAACGTCTAACAGAGGGCGAGCAAGGGAATGTGAATGCTGGAATCAGCACAGAGAGTGACTCGTCTATTGATTCTTAAACACGACTACCGTTAAATGAACGGGCACGGATCCACCAGGAGCAGACCATCGGAGGCTCGGGTGTCACAGAACGTTATGGGTTCGACCGTCCTACGACGCCAGATCGGACGCAAGCTCGAAGCTCTCCGCAAAGCCGCAGGCCTGACGATGGAGCAAGCCGCCGAGCAGCTGGACCGGGCGCGAGCCACGATCTACCGGATCGAGAACGGCGCGGAGAACGTCCGGTTCCGCGCGGCAGACGTCAAGGAGATGCTGGCCCTCTACGGAGCCTCTGACGAGGATGCCGAGCTGGTCCTCGGCATGACAGCAGCGACGCGCGAAAACAAGAACTGGTGGCACGACTACATCGACTCGGGCTTGCCACGCTGGCTCCAGCTCTACATCGGCCTCGAAGCCTCTGCCTCCAGCCTCCGTCAGTACCAAGCCGAGCTGATCCCAGGCCTCCTACAGACCCGCGCCTACACGGAGACGCTCTTTGAGATGCCGGGCGGCGCGGTCAAGGATGACCGAGACGAGCAGCAGCGAGCCGTCCAGCTCAGAATCGAGCGACAGGCCTTGCTCACCCGCTTCCTTGCACCGCAACTGAGCGTGATACTCAACGAAGCTGTGTTGCGACGCCCGATCGGCAGCGCCGCGATCATGGCGGAACAGCTACACCAGCTCTCGAAGGCAGCAGAACTACCCAACGTGACCGTTCGAGTGCTGGATTTTTCTTCCGGCCTGCACGCTGGAGCGATGGCCGGAGCCTTCTCGATCCTGGATTTCCCCAAGGACAGCAGGGGCAAAGAGCTGGAGCCAACCGTGACCTACCTGGAATCCGCAACCGGAGCGATCTACCTCAACAAGCCACACGAGACCGCCGCCTACAACTCCATCTGGGCAGACATGACCCGCCGGGCACTTTCCGAAGGCCAGACCAAGAAGATGATTCACCAGATTGCAGAGGAGTACTCCCGTGCCTGACCTGACCGGTGCCGTCTGGCGCAAGTCCTCCCGCAGCAACAACGGTGGCGAGTGCGTCGAGGTAGCCGACAACCTGCCCGGGGTCGTCGGCCTCCGCGACAGCAAGGACCCCACCGGACCCTTGCTCACCTTCGAGCCGACCGTCTGGGCCCGCTTCGTCCACAGCGTCAAGCAGCACGGCTGAACTGCTCAACCGCGTACCCGACGGGGGTGCTGACCGACCCACGGGCAGTGCCCCCGTCCGACCTTCCGGTTTTTGCGCGCTGTCGAGCTGAGTCGTCTACGTCATCGCCACTTTCCCAGCGCTCCGCACCTGGTGGCCGAAGATTGGTTCCCCTGCTTCGTGTCAGCCGGTGGGGGAGGTAGGTTCTCGTCGGATGAGCCGCTTTCACGAACGGTGGTCGATTCGTGGCGGGTGTCGAAGAGTTCATGGGCGAGCTTCGGGTCCTGGCGACCGGAGTCGATCGGGCGCGAAGCCTCGCGGCTGCCGCCGACCACCAGGCCCGAGAGATCGCCCTACGAGCCGCCGCAGCCGGCTTTACCGCCATCGCCGCCCACCTGGCCCAGGTGCACACTGCGACCTCCACCATCCAGGGTGGGTTGTCCGACCTCGCCGCACAGGTCGGCGAGACGACAGCGGCCACCGTAGCCGTGCCTCGCGCGTCCACGCCGCAGGAGACCATCGACGGACTGGCCCTGATCCAGCAGCGCATCAGCACGATCCGCGAGGCCACGGTCGCGACGATCGGCCAGGTC
The DNA here is from genome assembly GCF_040300925.1 of Micromonospora sp. NPDC000207. NCBI lineage: Bacteria > Bacillati > Actinomycetota > Actinomycetes > Micromonosporales > Micromonosporaceae > Micromonospora > Micromonospora sp. NPDC000207. Next base: position 21,016 of record NZ_JBEPEQ010000002.1, on the reverse strand, counting down.
ACCGGGGCACAACGCCTGGTCAGCGTGATCCTGCAGGGCGGTCACCCAGGCCCGCTCCTGCAAGCATTCGATGCCATCAAACAGGTCCTCGTCCTGCTGGTTCACCGGACAGGCACCATGCAGCAGGCCATCGAGACGGCTGTCAACGAGGCGCGACAGCTCGGGTCCGGCGGGCAATTGTCCGGGGCAGGCGGCTCCGTCCCGACCAGCCCTTCCCGCGGTGGCGACTTGCCACCCACGCCGACGGCTTCCCCCGCCGCTAGCTCCGACCCGCTCCCGCCCTGGAGCAGGCCGCCCACTGGCGTTCCCGGCGATCAGCCGACCGGTCCGCGGACCAGAATCCGACCCAAGTTGGACGCAAGCACCAGGCGAGCGCTGGAGTTGGAGAACGAGTGCGCCGAAACCGTGGCCGGCAGGGGATATCGGGTGCACCAGAATCCCACCCAGGCAGAGATCGGCGACGCCCGAGTCCGCACCGGTGACCTGGGGAGCGCGGAGAAGGATCCGGACTACCTCATCGAGGGCCACGTCTTCGACTGCTACTCGCCCAGCGCTCGCATCCCGGTGCGCAACATCTGGAGCCAGGTGGAACAGAAGTGTCGGCAGCAGACCCAGCGCGTTGTGATCAACCTCAAGGACTGGCAGGGAGACTTGGCAGCCCTGCGCCGCCAGTTCGACCAGTGGCCCATCGACCGGTTGAAGGAACTGGTCGCGGTGACCTCCGACGGTAAGATCGTGCAGTTCGTCCGGCGAGACTGAGAAGAGGCACACCATGAGTGTGGAGTTCAGACTGACGCTGGCCGGAGACATTCCCCTCGATCAGGTCGCCCGACTCACCGCCGCCAGCCCGGCAGAGCAGCCCGCGCCAAGAGACGACCCGCAGTTGTTCAGCGCCCGCCTCTACGACCAGCGTGGCTACGCCATCAGCGTCTACCCCGGCACCAACGGCTACTACTGGGCCGAAGGTGACAACGACGCCCCGTGGGAGTGGGAACCGGACAGCTACGTCAACGTCACTTTCAACATGCGTGCCGATGACCTGGTCGACAAGGGCATCCCGAACATGGTGGCTACCGTGGCCCGGGTCCTGGTCGGCCGGGACGAGGACGCGGCCTTGATCCAGGACGGCAACTATCTGTTGTTGACCCGTACCGCCGGCATCGTCCGCAAACATCGACCAGGCTGGTGGGACCACTACCACCTGGACCACCTCCTCCCCACGTAGGAGCGGCAATCCCGGGCATCCGAACCCTGATGCGGTGGGGAGCCCGACCCCTGCTCTTCAGGAGGGACGAGCTGAGTCAGCGAGCCTGATGGGTCATACGCTGCACATCCTCGGCGTGCGGCAGCAACACAGTCGGCTTGCTCAGCTCGCTTTCGTCGTCCACACCGAAGAACACGGGCACGACGAAATGCCGGGACTCTCGACCGAGCTCCCGGACCAGGGGCAGCATCAGGTCACTATCCCCGCCAGGCCAGAGGCAGCCGATATGCCCCAGCCATGCCACCAAGCCCACCAGGTTGTCAATCCCGTATATCGGATCCGGTGGCGCGGGGTAGAGCACAGCGGAGTACCAGGGGTCACCGTTCGGATCGAATCCATGTGGCTTGGTCGAGCGGAGCTGGCGTACCCGCCGCTCGTTGTTGTGCGAGCCGTATACCCACCGCGATCGAGCGTCCCAGCTGTTGATGCTCAGGAGACCGCCGATCGCTGTGGCGCTTGCCACGACTCGCTTCGCACGCTTCCAGGAGACCTTCGGCGGCTCCACTCTGTCGAAAGGTTGCCACTCGGGAGGGACCATCGAAAAAGCTCCATACTGTGGAATGAGGCCGGGAGAACCGAGTTCCCTCACGATTCGGCGGCGTAGCCGCGTTCCCGCTCCCGGGTCCACACCTCGTCGTCTCTCAACTCGCTGCACTCCGGGCGCACCGTCCGGGCCAACCCGCACAAGCCGGAGCTGGGCTTTCCGGATTCCTTCGCCACCACGAAGGCGCTCCACAAGGGCTCACCCTTCTCAGCAGCCCTGGTGGACACCTTGTCCAGGAAGCCCCCTGGAAAGTCGGCGGAGCCCGACCCGCCTTGCCGGTGGGGCATACCTGATAAGCCCCGTGGCCATGGCGACCCCCTAGAGGATATCGGCGATACGGTCGACCCGGTCGACCTGAAACATCTCGGGCACCCGGTGATGCTACCGCTACCCGACATCCTTAATAGAAGCCGAAGGGGCACGGCAGCTCCGGCACTCCCCGGAGCTGCTCGATCGCGTACCCGACGAGGCGCTGCCGACCGCGCGGACTTCACGCCCGACGGCAGCGGTCGGAGAGCTCGGCGATGACTTCCTTCTCGCGCGCGGTGAGATCACCATCCACGGTGGCCACCCGGTGAGCGACGTCGAGAAGCTGAGTGAGGTCCCCGGGCTCGGCGTCCAGACGCTTCCACACATCCTCGGGGTCGATGTCGACAACGTTTGCTAGTTGATCATCGACCACTCCGCGCTCCTCACGGACGATCCGGGCCAGGTGCCTCATAAGCAGCGTCTCGTCGTCACCGACCTTGTGATCTGCGGTGATGACGAGCCACGCGACCCAGAGCATCAGCTGCGGATACCGGCTCTGACTGCTCAGCCTCCCGGCCAGCTCGATCACCCGAGCCTCGTTGCGGAACACCGCTCGCGCGTGCCGACCCGCGACCAACGTCGTGTAGCGGTTCAGCACGACAGCAAGCGGAATGCCGACCAGGGGGATACCGACCTTGATGACATTCCGTTGGAGGAGGTGCTTGCCGACGACGGGAAGACCTTTCGCCGCTACCAGAACGTTCTTGGAGTAAAAGTGCTTGACCAGCGGGCGCACCACGAACGGGACCGACTTCGTGACGCCCTCACGCGCCACCTCCCCGCCCTTGATGGTGAAGGCCACCCGGATGAGCTTCCACATGTCGTCAGGGTCGGACACATCGAGCGGGACGCGGTACAGCACGGAGATGTCGTAGGCCAGGCGAAGCTGAAGCTGGGTGATGTAGGTCAGGTCGACCATGAGGGTCACCGCCGCGGCCGGCAGGGCCAACGGAGAGGCACCTCCGGCGCTGCCGATGGTGGCGGCGACCGCCGCCGAATACGCCCCGGCCGAGAGCCCGCCTTCGAGGGCGGCGTACCGAGAGGCCATCGTGATCCGCTGCTCGACGATGCCGTCCGCCGGTACACCTTTGTACTTCTCTTGGAAGTACTGCCAGTCGACCTTCGTGGTGTAGGTGCTCAGGGCCTGCGCGACGAGCTTCTCGAACCAGTTGCCCGACTTGACATCGTCCGGTCTCAGCCCCTTGATGAACTCCCGCAGCTCGGCCCGTTCCCGATCGATATCCTTCCGGGCCGCATCGTCATCGGATTCGTCCGGTTTCGTCGGAACATCGGTCATGACGACTTCTCCCAGGACGTTCAGCAGTTCGACGAATGTCGAGTCGAGCCGTCATCTTAGGCCGATCATGAGGCTGTTTCCAGCCGATCATTCGGGCTGACCTCAGGGCAGCTCCGGCACCCCTCTGAGCAGTGACAGCGCATTCCGGTCGGAGCTGAGCTGCCGCACCTCGTTGTCGATGAACATGGTGAAGAAGTCGGCCGGCGAGCTGTCCATGTACTCGGGTCGCTCCTCGGCATGCCACTGGTGCAGCCAGGGCTCGATCTCGGCCAGCCCGGCGAGCAGCGGCAGCAGCCGGTGCGCCGGCCAGGCCTCCTGGGTCTTCCTGCTCTGAAAGACGGTGGCGAGGGCCTGGGCCTGGGCCACGTGGTCCCACCCGGCCCAGCCGAGCAGCTCGGTGCCGTCGGTGTCCCGCCCCGCCTCCGGGTACGAGATGAACCGTTCCTTCGGCACGTCCAGCTTCCCCCGCGCCTTCCAGTACGAGGGCCGGACGAAGTCCGCCGAGGTGTACTTCGCCGGTACCGGGATCTCGACGGTCTCCCCCGCATCCTCCCGGCGCTGCAACTCCCAGCTCCGCTCCCACTGGGCCCGCTTGCGCAGCCCTCCCGGCTTGTACCGCTGCACCGGCAGGTACGGCACATGCTGATCGGCCACCAGGTCCCGCAGCTCCCGGGTCAGGTCGTAGCTGTCGTGCCCGACGTACAGCTCCAACACCGCGCGGAAGTCCTGGTCACCGGCGACCCGGTCGGCGAGCTGCGCCACCGACAACGGCGTCGGCGGCCCACCCCACAGCTCCGGGGCCTCCAACCGGTCAAGCAGCCAGCCCCGCAGGGCTTCCTTCCGCATCTCCGCCCACCCATCGGTGGACCACCTCCGCTTGCACTCCGGCCGCTCGATCAGCTTGATGTGCTGGTTGTCGGCGATCGTGGCAAGCCGCTTCTCGACCAGCGCCCGGTACTCCTCAGTCCACTCCGCCTTCGGCCGGTCGATCGGCGTCGACCCGTGCCGGTTGAACCACTCGGTCTGCGCCCCACTGGTGTGCAGGACGATCTCGAAGGCCCGCTCCCCCAACGCCAACTCCGGCGGATCGACGCAGGTCAGATCCTCGTCGATCAGCCCGTAGAGCCGGTAGACCTCCCAGTCCAACTCCTCCTGCAAGGAGATCATCCGCGCCCGCACCGACCGGTACTCCCCCTCGGCCTCCGCGAGCCGCTGCCGGGTCGGCACCCCCGAGGCGGCCACCGCCGCCGGGGTCAAGGCAGCCAACCGCTGCGCCAGCCCATCGACCTCCCGAGTCCTCCCCACCGGGTACGCCGACGGCAACGGAAACTCTTCCAGCTTCGTCCCGGTGAACTCGTATCGCTCGTACCAGGGCTCTGGACTAAGCCGATTGCCGCCACCACTGGAGTTGGCCGTGCCGCCCTTAGGCTGACTCACCTGCTTGAGCCAGAAGCAGGCGGTCGAGCTGTTCAACACCCCGAGCAGCCGCAGATGATCGTCCTCCGTCGCCCCCTCCGCCAACTTGATCACCGGCGCTGACTGCTTAAAGACCTTCCCACCCCGGTCCAACACAAAATGATTATGCGTAGCCACAAACGCAAAAGCAATCGACAACGGGACCCGATAACGCTTGGCGAAAAACATACTGTGATCGAACCAGCGGAGCCCTCGCTGCTCGGGAGTCTGCTCGAAGTCCACCCGCAGCCGCAGGGAGGTGCGCATCGGCCAGTAGAATCTGGATTCGTTGTCTGCTACAACTCGCGCCTGACCGAGATGATCATATGGGAAGAGCGTCCACAGCCTGGCCAAAAGAGTGTGATCGCGAACGTCTTCACCGAGAACAACCGGCACGCCTGCTTCATCCAAGCGCCTCGTCTTTAATGAGAAATCTGGGACATAGAAAGCATCGTCCAGCCCTGTATGCGTAGTGCGTCCTACCGCTTCGATTCGCTCGCTTAGAACAGAAGTCTGAGCGGCTGTCAGCGCAGCCATCAGCTCCACAGAGCCACCACCAGACAGGCTCCAGGGATGAACCGCGAACCGCTTGCGCGGCAGATGAGTAACACTGATCCAGGACGATTCTGAATCCGGCTCCTCGATTTGCTGAACTATGGCTTTCCACACATGACCATCGGCTGGATCGTTCGGGGTCGAGGGTTCGCCTCGGATGCCGAGGACGGTACGGAGGACCGGGGAACGGCGGCGTTTGTTGGGGCGGCCGATGAGGATGACGGTGGGGGTGCCGTGGCCGGGAATGTAGGCACCGGAGGTGTCGATGACCTCGGTCAGCTCGACCTCGTGGGCGAAGTAGTCCTCGATGAGCTTCTTGCCGAACTCGCGCTTCATGAAGGCGTTGCCGGTGATCTGGCCGACGTGCCCGGCCCCCTCGCCGTGCTCGTCGGACCACTTCGCCAGGTCGAAGAAGCGCTTGGCGAACGGCACCGTCAACGCGTACTGCCGGTGGCAGACCGTCTTGTAAATGCCCCGGTAGAGCTTGCTGCGGGTGCCGTCGGCGACGGTGATGTAGGGCGGGTTGCCGACCACCACCGTGTAACTGTTCTCCGCCAGGTACTCCGCGAGCAGGTCGGCGTCCTCGCTGTCGTACGCGAAGATCTTCTTTTCCTGCTCTTCTTCCTCACTGGCCCCGGACTGCTGGTTCTCCAGCACCTTCATCAGGTCGCCCTGGGCTCGGGAGCGGAACGGTTCCCAGGGGAGCAGGGAGTCGCCGGTGGCGACTCGGATGGGCCAGGCCGGGGTGCGTTCGAGCTTGCGGGAGTTGGTGACCTTCATGGCGGCGATCAGCAGCCGGAACCGGGCGATGGCCACCGCGAAGGCGTTGATGTCCACCCCGGTCACCTGGCCGAGGGCCCGTTCGGCGAGGATCTTGACGTCGGTGGCGGGTTCCCGGTCCCGCCACTTGTCGAACAGCCGGCCGAAGGCCCCGAGCAGGAAGTGGCCGGAACCGCAGGTCGGGTCGATGACGCTGGTCTCGCTGAGGCCGAACTCCTTCACCGCCGGCTCGAAGGTCCGGTCGAGGATGAACCTCTCCACGAACTCCGGGGTCTGCAACAGGGCGTACGTCTTCTTCGCGTGGGTCGACAGGTCCTGGTAGAGGTCGCCGAGGAACCGGGTGTCCAGGTCGTCACGGCGCAGCGACACCTGGCCGGGTCCTCGCCGGAAGAAGTCGCTGAGCTCCTCGGCCGCCGGGCCGGAGAGGTCGAACCGCCAGACCGGGTTTCGCTTGTCGAAGATCTTGGCGGTTGCCCGCAGCTCGGCCAGGTAGCGGAACGCCTCCTGCAACCAGTGCCGGTCGTTGTGCCGGGGGTTCGCGATCAGGTACGCCTGCCGGTGCTGGATCGCCGTCTCGGCCGGGGCCGCCGGATCGGCCCCACCGATCCACAGCTTCTCGGTGAGCAGGTCGTTGTCCTCGCAGAACCTGACGAACACACACCCGAGCACCCAGGCGACAGCCGCCTGGTCGAGGACGTCCTCCAGCCAGGTCTCGAAGCTCGCCCCGACCCGCTCGGCCGCCTTCGCGTCCCGGTGCTCCTGACGCAGCTCCGCCCGCAGCTCCGCATTCCCTGCGACCTGCACCCGGAGGTCGTCGACGAGTTTGCCGAGGACGCCCTTCTTCAGGTCCTCCACGAGCTTCTTGTCCTGGTCCTGCAACACCCTCACCGTTGGCACCGCCAGATTCTATGGCCTGCCGCTCCCGCCACCACTACTCCGCCGAGTCGTCGTCGGCCACCCCTTCGAGGCGGTCGCCGAGCGGAACCCCGATGCCGGCCGCGAACGCCCGCATCTGTTCCTCCAGCAGCCGGGTCCGCTCCTCCACGAACAGCTCGGGCCGGGACTGCTGCAGCCCCGACCACGCCCGCGTAGGGATACCGTGGCTGGCCAGGACCCGTTTCGCCCCGTCCGCGGTGAGCACACTGAACGAGCCGTCGTTCGGCAGACCACCGACGACCTGCAGCTCAAGCAGCGACTTCAGCAGATGGGTGCACCGGGCCGGCTACTGGTAGCCGGGCCCGCAGGTCACCCACCCGGGGTCAGACGGCGATCTCGAAACGCCGTGATATCAAACTGATGTTTATTTGATATCATGCGCCCGTGTCGCCTACCCGGAGGAGTGAACCGTGAGCCGGACGATCCTGGACGTCGATGACGAACTGCTCGCCGAAGCGAGCAAACTCCTAGGCACCACGACCAAGAAGGCCACCGTGAACGCCGCTCTCAAGGCTGTCGTCGACCGGGAGAAGCGACGGCAGTTCGCCGACTGGCTCAAGAGTGGGGGGCTGCCCGATCTGACCGGTCCCGTCGACACCGCCAAGCCGGACGCGGCGTGAGTCACGGGCCCTACCTGCTCGACAAGTCAGCTCTCGCTCGCTGGCCGAAACCACGGGTGGCTGCGGTGCTCGGCGAGCTGTCCGACCGGGGGTTACTCGCCGTTTGCGGGGCAATCGAGATCGAGGTCATCCACAGCGCCCGCACCGCCAAGGATGCTCAGCGAGCCAGGTGGCTACTCGGCGGATTCAGGTGGTTACCAATGCCCGACGAGGTCTGGGATCGAGCGATCGACGTCCAGGTGCAGGCGCTATACAAGGGCAACCACCGAGCGTTGTCCATGGCGGATCTATTGATCGCCGCCACTGCCGAACGGCACGGAGCCACGGTCCTGCACTACGACGGCGACTTCGACCTGATCACCTCGATCACCGGGCAGCCCACCACCTGGGTGGTCCCAGCCGGCACAGCGGAATGATCACCCGGCCCGGACCTGCGGCAGGGTGGCGTCGATCCAGTCGCCGGCGAGCCAGAGGGACTGGCTGGCCGGTGTGGTCAGCGGGAGCTGGACCCCGTCCAGTACCACCGGGTTGACCCGGTGGGCGGGCGCGAGGAGCAGCCGGGCCGCCGGGCGGGGTCGGGTCGGGTCGGCGAGTTCCGCGACGAGTTCGAGCTGACCGTAGCGGGCCAGTGGAGCGGCCTCGGTGATCAGTACCGGCCCGTCGGCGGCGGCGATCGCCGCTCCGACCGCCGGGACCACGTCGTGGCGGACCAGGTCGACCAGGCTCCGGAAGTCGGGATCCAGCGGCTGGCCGTTGTCCGCCGCCACGATCAACTCCCAGGGGAGTCCCTGGGCCCGCAGTCGGTCCAGCAGGATCGCCGTGACGTCCACCTCGGTCAGCGGCAGTCGGGCCAGCAGGGCTCGCCGGGAGTCGACCAGTCGACGCCACGGGGCGAGCACCGTCAGGAAACCGTGGCGGTCCACGGCGTCGGCGAGCCGGGCGGCCACCTCGTCGGCGGCGGAGCGGCCGAGCAGCGGCGCGTGGGTGGTGGGCATCCGGGTTCCGGTCGCCGAGGTCGGTGCGGTCACCGGGAGGTACACCCGGTCGTCCGGGTGCCAGGTCAGCGGAACCTTGGCCGCGTCGATCAGATCGTCGAGGGTCCTCCGCCCCGGCAGCGGTTGTGCCCGGGGGAAGCGGCCCTGCACCCGCTCCCGGAGCCGGGCCGCGCCGAGCCGCTGACCGACCAGGGTGCCGATCGACAACTCCAGGGCCCGCTCCGCCGGCATGCCCACCGGGTAAAGCTGCCCCTGGGCGTTCAGGTCGACCCGGTCGTTGGATCCGGCTGCGGCGAGCTGGGTCAGTCTCAGGTCCGACAGCGTCGGCATCCCGTCGGGTGGCACCAGTCGGCGCAGCTCCTCGACGACCCGGTACGGGGTCGGCAGAGGATCGGCGGCGGCCAACTCGACAGCCCGGTCACCCAGCTCCACCACGTACCCGAGGAAGTCGGCAGCGGTGAGCTCTGCGGCTGGATCGTCCGGCTCCCGGCCGACCAGGACGATCCCCGAGGCCCGAAAGCGGTGGATGGCCACCCGGGAGTCGCCCCCGGTGCTCAGCTCGGCCTCGACGGCGGCGCGGACCAACCCGATCGCCTGCGGCAGCCGCTTCGGCCCCGAGGTGTACGAGCCCCGCACCGCGATCAACGCCCGGGCCAGTTCCTCGGCCGACATGACCGCGCCCCGGGTGTCGAGCAGGGCGGCGATCTCGTCGCGTACCGCCGTCAACGCCGGGTTGGTCAACCACGTCTTCGACCAGGTGGCGAGCAGTTTCGAGATCTGCGGCTGGGACCGACCGGTCACCTTGGCCGCGTCGGTCTGTGCCGGCCAGGACAGGAACTGGCCCTTCTCCGTCGGCACCTGCCCGAGCAGCACCGCGAGGGCCCGGTGGTTCTGCGAGCTGGGGCCCGGCAGCAGGGTGGCGCAGAGCGCCTCGACCCCCTGCGCCACCGGCTGGTCGCCGGCCGGAGACGACTCGCCGTCGTCGTCGGTCAGCACCGCCCGCAGCGCCCGGGCCTGGGCGAGTATCTCCTTACGGGTGGCGTCCGGCACACCCTTGGCCCGGGTCAACGCGGACGGCTCGGCGTCCAACAGCTCACCGACCGTGTGCAGACCGAGCCGTTCCAGGGCCGAACGGGCCCGGGCGGTCAGGTCTGTGGCCGTCAACGGCGACTCGACAGTCACCCCCACCACCGGCGGCACCGGCCCGACCGGGGTGACGGCAGGCTGCGGCACCTGCTGGAAGATGGCCCGCCAGGTGTCGGTCATCTCGTCGACGGTGTCGAACCGGGCAGCCGCGTCCCGGGCCAACGCCCGCCGGAAGAACCCCACCAGCCGGTCGGCCACCGCCGGGTCGAAGGCGGCCGGATCGAGGGTCACCTCGTCGCTGATCACCGCCGGGTTGGCGTTGTCGCCCCACCGGGGAAGGGTGCCGGTGGCCATCTCGTACAGGACGACGGCGGCGGCGAACCGCTCCGCCGCCGCGTCGTAGCGCAGCCGACGTGGTGGGCCCAGGAACGGGTCCAGATATCCGACGGTTCCCGCTCCCACCTGGTCCGCCGGGGTGGCCGAGAGGGAGAAGTCGAAGACACAGAGGTGTTGCTGCTTGTCCTTCGGCCGGGGGCGGGCCGCCAGGTTGGCGGGCTTGAGGTCCCGGTGCCAGACCCCCTGCCCGTCCAGGTAGTTCACGATGTCCAGCAGATCCCGCCCGTACCGTTCGAGCAGGTCCAGGGCGAGCCGGCCGCCGCGCAACTCCTCTGCCAGGGTCCGGTCCCCGGCGGACTCCATCAGCAGTGCGGTCCGGCCGCCGACCCGCACCGGGCCCTCGACAAGCGCGGCCACCTGCGGGTGCTTCAACCCTGCGAGGGTGCGCGCCTCTGCGGTCAACCGCTCCTCGTGCTGCTCGTCCCGGGCCACCTTCAGGACCAGGGCCGGCCCCTCTCCCTCCCGGGTCACCAGGAGGGCCACGGCGGTGGCACCGGACCCGAGCCGGTCCTTGACCGTCAATCCGCCGTCGAGCAGGTCACCTCGATGGGCGCCGAGCGGATCGACCACCGGATCGGGGTCCGGTGCGGTCAACTCCTCCCACACCTCCGCCAGCCGCGACCGGAAGGTCGACGCTGCCGACAGACGCTGCCCCGGGTCACCCCGGCTCGCGTCGTAGACCAGCTTGACCAAGGTGTCAGGCATGCCGTCGACGGCGGCGTCGAGCCGCAGTCCGCTGTCGCGGACGGCGTCGACCAGTTCCTCGCGGGTGGCGGCCGGAACCATCCCGGCGAAGATCCGGTACGCCAGCGCGCCGAGGGAGAAGACGTCGAGTTGGTGACCGGGCAGCCGGGTGGCGTTCTCGGCCTCCGGGGCCTGGTAACGGCGCACCTCGTCGTCGAAGAAGAGCTCCAGGCTGGCCGGGTCGCTGGACGGGCCGAGCCGGGTCAGGCTGGTCACCGTCACCCGGCCGCCGGTCTGCCAGTCCGTCACCACCAGGGTCGGCGACGGCCCGTCCGGGTCCTTGACGAAGATCGCCCGAGGCGAGAGTGCCCGGTGGACCAGTCGCCGGGAGTGCGCGTAGTCGATGATCTCGGCGAGTTCCTGCACCAGACGCAGCCGCTGGGCCAGCGTCAGCGCGTCGCCCCGACGGAGCAACCACTGGTCGAGTCGTACCCACTCCTTCTCGTGGTGGAAGACGACCGCCGGCCCCCAGGAGTGCTCGACCAGGTCGAGGGCCTGGGCCACCCCCGGGTGGTGGATGCCCTGCAGCAGGCGGAACTCCCGCTCGGCCGCCTTGCGGATGCTCGGCACCTCGTGCTCGGCCGCGCGGCTGGTCAGATAGAACCGCACCCGCCGGACCAGTGACGTGTCCAGGGTGTGACCGGCGAGGAAGTCCTGCCATCCGAGGCCCTCGGCGAAAGGCTTCGGGTGCAGCAGGTGCTGGCCGACCTTCCGGTCCGCCACCGACGGCTTTATCTTCGCGCCTCGGACCAGCTCCACGATCTGCCGGCCCCGTTCCTCCCCCACAAGGTGCGCCGGGTTGCGGGGTGCCGCCATCAGGAAGTCCTTCAGGCTGGGCAGCCCACAGTCGTGCGCGTCGAGCCCGTAGACGTGGTGACCGCCGAGCGCGTCGAGCTCCGCCCGCATTCCACGGGCGTGCAAAAACACCGCAGCCCCGACGTACGGAGCCTCCTCCTGCCGTCCCTGCTGCCTGGCGTAGTAGCGGATCAGGCTGGCAAGTCGCTTGGCCTTCCTGTTGGCCAGGACGTAGGGATTGTCTTCGGGAACGAGTCGACTGTTCGGGGTCCGTCGCACCCACTGCGCGCCGTCGCCTCGGATCTCACCCTGCCAGTGCTTCAGCTCCAGCACCCAGAGCCCGCTCGGAGTGAGCACCACGGCGTCGACCTCGTTGATCGAGCCGTCGGTTCCGACGAACTCGACGTTCGCCCAGACATGGTACGGATCAGCGTCGGGCAGGTATCCGGCCAGTTCCCGCAGCCCGTCCTGCTCCCAGGTGTAGGCACTGGCGTTGATCTGCTTCCAGCGCGGCGAGTTCTCACGCACAGCCGACCCCTCCACCCGCTTCCGGCTCAGCCCCTCGTACCCTACCCGCCCCACACCGGCCATCTGGTCGTCGACAGCCCCTGTCACCATGATCGTCAACCCACGGGACCCCGGGACACCTTCACGCCGGAGTCCGGGTGGTCAGGTCACCGGGTACGGCCCTGGGGAGGTTGTCCCGGGGCGTGCGGCCGAGCAGAGCTGCCGCCACGCGGGCCGTACGGGGCGGGCACTTCGTTCCTCTGTGCGGGAACGACGTACCTGGCGGCCTCGGCAGCAGGGCGGGGCGCGAGCAGTTCCGCGAGGGCGATCTCCCGGCCGTTCTCCTTGATGTGATCGATGATCTGCTGCCGGAAGTTCCGCTTCGCCGCGGTGAGCCTTGCCTTGACCGCCTCAGGGGCCTGACCGGTCGCCGCTGCGTGGCTCGAACTGCGCAAGTTGTCGAATTCCTGTTGCGCAGCTTCGACGGGGTATCGGATCTGCCAGTCGAAGTCGGACTTCTCCAACGTCTTCAGGGCACCGTAGACCATCCTGAAGCTGTGCTCGTTGATCAGGCTTTCGGCCGTCGGTGCCTGCTCCAACGAGGCGGATCGGTCTGCGTCAGCCATGTCTGCTCCACTGGATCGGGAAACTGCGGGGGATCACTCGGTTCGTCCGTCCAGGAAGGACGGCCCGCCGATCGTACGACCCGGCGCAAGCACGCCGACGTCGGCTCGACTCTCGGACCGGAATGACGCTCTGTGGCGAATCCCGGCCGGCAGGCAACCCCGACTCCCGTTGAACCGCAGGCCAGGGTCGGTGCGTACCAGTCAGGGACCAGACCCGATCGCTCACGAGGAGTGACAGTGCGCCTCCCTGACGTACCCGGATCCGCTGACCGTGCCCCACTGCCCCGGCAGAGCGGCCGACCCGCCCACGACCACGACCCACGCTTCGGTGCCCCTGGACAGGCTCACCGGCCCGCCGAGACACGGGAGGTCGGCTTCCCCGGAACGCAGGTCGCCGGGGTGGCCCGACTCCGGCTCCAGACCGACGTCGACCCGTACCGGCAGGGGTTCCGGGTGCCGGACTCGGCAGGGACCAACGGGACGACAGCCACCCCCATCGTCGACTCACCCGCGTACAACATGGGTCAGGTCCAGACACCGGGCGGTGGTCTGCGCCGCAACCCCTGGAACGACGTTCCGACGACATCCGGGCGGGAGCCCGACACACCTGCCCCTCCGATGCCGACAGACTCCGGACCCTCGGCCCGGAGGTCGGGCAGATACCTGTCGGGGATCAGTGACCTGGCCTCGCCGTCCACCGCGACCGCTGCGGCGGCCGTCATCCCCCGCAACCACCGGTTCCCCGCCCCCGCCAGGAACAAGCACGAGCCTTCCCAGCCGGGCGGGTTCAGCCTCCGGAGACTGTTCCGTTCCTCCTCGTCCTCCGACAGGCCCGCCAAGCGCTGACGGCGCCCCGGCACAGGCGCGGGCCGTTCAGCTCGACGGCGATCCGGCACGCGGCGCACCTCCGTCGATCCCGGTGCGGGGTTCGTCCACACTGGTGGCTAGGGTTGCCGCGTGTCCATCTACTCCCTTCCCCCCGAGGACGTGCTGCGAGCCCGGGAGAAGCTGGTGCTCGACCACTTCGAGGACGAGGTCCGTCAGGACTGGGACAAGGTCCTGTCGACCTTCCCGCACCCGCACTACGAGTTGATCGCCTCGATGAAGGTCCACGACGGGGACGGGGCGGTACGCGACTACTACCAGGAGACCCGGACCGCCTTTCCCGACCAGCACCACGAGATCATCGCGATCCGGCACAGCCACGACGCGGTGATCGTCGAGTTCTGGTTGATCGGCACCCACCTCGGTCCGCTCGGCACCATCCCGGCCACCGGTGGGCGGCACCGCACCCGGATGACCGCGTACTTCGTCTTCGACGAGCAGGAGAACCTGGTCGTCGAGCGGGTCTACTTCGACCAGCTCAGCATCCTCAAGCAGGTGGTCGCCGGTCTCGACCGTCGCAAGCCCCGGGACCTGCTCAAGCTCCTGCGGGTCGTACGGGGGATGCTCGCCATGGCCGGCGGGCAGCCGGACCCCCGGTTGCAGGCCACCGAACCCCCTCAGGTCGGGTAGTCGCCGCCCGACCGGACGGGGGCGGTAGGTGAAACCGGGGAAAGATGTCGCAGGGCGACGTTAGCGTTCCTCGGAGAGACTGTCACTCGACCGAAGGATCCTGCGATGGCGTCCCAGCTGAACCCTTACCTGACGTTCGACGGCAACGCCCGGGAGGCGATGGAGTTCTACCGGTCGGTGTTCGGCGGCGATCTGTCGATCACCACGTTCAGCGAGTTCGGGACGACCGAAGCCGGCCTCGCCGACAAGGTGATGCACGGGTCGCTCGCCACCGACCGGGGATACACCCTGATGGCCTCCGACACCGCCCCCGGCATGACACACCGCCCCGGTGACACGATCACGTGCATGCTCAGCGGCGACCCGGGCGAGGGGCTGGAGGAGGCGTGGGAGAAGCTCTCCGCCGGAGCCACAGTCACCATGCCGTTGGAGAAGCAGATGTGGGGCGATCTCTACGGCGCCTGCGTCGACAGGTTCGGCATCCCGTGGATGGTCAACATCTCCCAGCCGCAGAGCTGACCCCGGAGAGCGGTAGGTCACCGGCGGAATGATCGCAGCCCTCCGGGGTACGAGACGGGCATGAGGGCGACCTTCCGGCTGGGACGGGTGGTGGGCGTACCGGTCGGGGTGAACTGGAGTGTCCTGGTCATCTTCGCGCTGATCGCCTGGGCGCTGTCGGCCAGCCAGTTCCCCCGGTCCTATCCGGGGCATCCGGGCTGGCTGTACGTGCTGGCCGGGTTGACCGCCGCTGTGGTCTTCTTCCTCGGTCTCCTCGCCCACGAGGTGTCCCAC
Organism: Micromonospora sp. NPDC000207; assembly: GCF_040300925.1. Taxonomy (NCBI): domain Bacteria; kingdom Bacillati; phylum Actinomycetota; class Actinomycetes; order Micromonosporales; family Micromonosporaceae; genus Micromonospora; species Micromonospora sp. NPDC000207. The sequence goes on along the minus strand of NZ_JBEPEQ010000002.1, from coordinate 5,800 downwards.
GCGGTGGTCGCCAAACGCAACGGCATCGAGGTCGAGGGGATCACCCTGTGGCTCTTCGGCGGGGTGGCGGAGCTGAAGGGCGAGGCGAAGGACCCCGGTGCCGAGCTTCGGATCGCCGGGGTCGGGCCGCTCGTCAGCCTGCTCCTCGGGGTTCTCTTCGGGGTGGTCGCGCTGGCGGTGGCGATGGCCGGCGGGGGCGGACTGCTGCTCGGGGTGTTGTCCTGGCTGGCCGGGATCAACGTCCTGCTCGCGGTCTTCAACATCCTGCCGGCCGCGCCGCTGGACGGCGGTCGGGTGTTGCGGGCCGCGGTCTGGAAGGCCACCGGGGACCGGACGAGGGCGTCGGTGGTGGCGGCCCGGGCCGGCTGGATCCTCGGGGTCCTGCTGATCGGGCTGGGGATCTTCCAGTTCCTGGTCGGCACCGGCATCGGTGGGCTCTGGTTGGCGCTGATCGGCTGGTTCCTGATCGGCGCGGCCGGGATGGAGGAGCGTCAGGCCCGGATGGGCAGCGCCCTGCGGGGTGTCCGGGTCGGCGACGTGATGACCACGCAGCCGCAGACCGCCTCGGGGGACATCACGGTGGCGGACTTCGTCGACCACTACCTCTTCGCGTACCGGCACACGGCGCTGCCGCTGACCGAGAACGGTGAGCCGGTCGGGTTGGTCACGTTGGATCGGGTCCGGGGGATCCCGACCGACCAGCGGGCCACGACCCGGCTGTCCGAGGTGGCGTGCCGCGCCGGCGACCTGGTGCTGGCTGCCCCCGAGGAGGAGCTGACCGACCTGCTCCCCCGGTTGAGCACCTGCGCCGACGGGCGTGCCCTGGTGGTCACCGGGGGGCAACTGGTCGGCATCGTCTCGCCCAGTGACATCAGCCGGGCCGTCCAGCGCGGCACCCTACGTGACCAGCTCTCCCCCTCCCGGTGACCGTTGCGGCCAGACCTGGTCCGGTGCACCCGTCGGCCGCTCCGGCTCGGCGGCCCGACCGGGTTCAGCGGGGCAGGTAGCGGTCCAGGTCGGGGGTGTCGAAGACCCCGCCCGGGTCCAGGCGGGCGCGCAGGGCGAGGAAGTCGTGCCATCTGGGGTACGCGGCGGCGAGCGTCGCCGGGTCGACTGTGAAGACCTTCCCCCAGTGCGGTCGGGGGGCGAACGGGGCGAGCCGCTGCTCCACCTCGGCCACCACAGGTGTCACCGCAGCCGGGTCGGCGATCCAGGTGAAGTGCAGGGCCACCGTGTCCCGGTCGTACTGGGGGCTCAGCCAGAGCTGGTCGGCGGCGATGGTGCGTACCTCGCAGATCTGCACCACGGCGGCGATCCGGTCGGCGATCGGGTCGAGGGCGTGCAACGCGTCCGCCGCAGCCCGGCGGGGCAGGTGCAGCTCCGACTGCAACTCCTCGCCGTTGCTCGGGTTGAAGCCGAGCCGGAAGTGCGGCAGCCGCTCGTGCCAGGGTCCCGGCGTACCGAACTGGACGGTGCAGCTCTCCGGCGGCATCCCGGGGACCGGATGCTGCGGAGTCCGGGCGGCAGTCGTCCCGAGCCAGTCCGGCGGTGGGGGCCTGTCGGCAGCGAGCTGCTTGCGCCACACCTGCCCGAGACGCGGCGACCGCCAGTCGGTGAACACACTGACGCTGTACGCCGAGCCGAGGGCCTCGTCGAGCGCCTCCCGGGGCAGGTCGAGGTGGACGTACTGGCGCACCTCGAAGGTCTCCACGACGTCGAGGGTGACCTCGGTGACCACCCCGAGGGCACCGAGGGAGACGACCATCCCGGCGAAGTCGGGGGTGTCCCGGTCGACGTGGAGGAGGTCACCGTCGGCGGTGACGAGCGTCAACCCGGACACCGCGGTGGCCAGGTTGCCGTTGCCCGTCCCGGAGCCGTGCGTACCGGTGGCGATGGAACCGGCCACCGAGATGTGCGGGAGGGAGGCGAGGTTGGGCAGCGCGTACCCGTGGGTGTGCAGTCGGGTCGCCACGTCCCCGTAGCGCAGTCCGGCGGCGACGGTGGCCGTTCCCCGCTCCCTGTCGAAACGGAATGTCGACGGCAACCCGGTCAGGGTGACCAGGTCACCCTCGGTGTCGCCCAGGGTGTTGAAGGAGTGTCCGCTGCCGACGGCGCGCAGCCGGGTGCCGTCGGCGACCAGCCGCCGCAGTTCGTCGAGGGTGGTCGGCCGGTGGAAGCGGCGGGCACGGTAACTGACGTTGCCGGCCCAGTTGTGCCGGGGCGGGTCGCCCGTACCACTGAACGTCGTCGACACTCCGGCGACGATACGCCCGCCCCGCTCCCCCGGCCAGGCCCGTCGGCGATTGTCGACGCCTTCGGCGGGGAATGGTACGGCCATGAGCAGCTACCGAGATCCCACGCTCCGGGGCGACGTCTACCCGTCCGAGGAGGAGATCGACCCGACCGGCATCGACGGACCCACCGACCCGGTCGGGCCGGCCCCCTCGACCGACACCGCCGGATGGGCCGCTCCGACCGGCACCGCGCCGGCTCCGGTCCCCGGGCCGACGCCGGCTCCGGTCCCCGGGCCGGTGCCGTCGCCGTCGCCGCATCCGGGTCCGCCGCCGCGTACCGAGGCCGGGCAGGCGATGGTCACCCACCACCTGGACGGGACCGTGCAGGTGGTCACCGTACGGAGGTGAGAGGGGTTCCCCCTGCCCACCGTGGGCGTCACTACCCCAGTTGGGGGAGGACGTCGGCGGCGACGAGGTCGAGGTGGTCGAGGTCGGCCAGGTCGAGGATCTGGAGGTAGACGCGCTGGCTGCCGACTGCGGCGTACTCGCCGAGCCGGTCGACGACCTCGGCGGGGGTGCCGGCCAGCCCGTTGGCTCGCAGCTCGTCGGGTTCCCGGCCGATGGCGGCGGCCCGTCGGGCGATCTCCTCCTCGTTGCGTCCGCAGCAGAGGACCAGGGCGTTGGACCAGGTCAGCTCGGCGGGGTCGCGGCCGATCTCGGCGCAGGCGTCACGGACCCGCCCGAACTGGGCGACGGTGTCGGTGACGGAGACGAACGGCAGGTTGAACTCGTCGGCGTAGCGGGCGGCGAGCCGGGGCGTCCGTTTCGGTCCCATGCCGCCGAGCAGGATCGGCGGGCGGGGTCGCTGGACCGGCTTGGGCAGTGCCGGTGAGTCGCTGATCGGGTAGTACCGGCCCGGGTGGTCGAAGGTCTCGCCGGGCGGGGTGGCCCAGAGGCCGGTGATCACCGCGAGCTGTTCCTCCAGCCGGTCGAAGCGTTCCCCGAGGGAGGGGAACGGGATCCCGTAGGCGGTGTGTTCCTCGGCGAACCAGCCGGTGCCGATGCCCAGCTCCACCCGGCCTCCGCTCATGGCGTCGACCTGGGCGACGGTGATGGCCAGGGGGCCGGGGAGTCGGAAGGTGGCGGCGGTCATCAGCGTGCCGAGGCGGATCCGGTCGGTGTCGCGGGCCAGCCCGGCCAGGGTGGTCCACGCGTCGGTCGGACCGGGATCGCCGCTCACCGAGCCCATCTTCAGGTAGTGGTCGGAGCGGAAGAACGCGCCGTAGCCGGTTTCCTCCGCGCGGCGGGCCACCGCGAGCAACTGCTCGTAGTCGGCTCCCTGCTGTGGTTCGGTGAAGATCCGCAGTTCCATGGTGCCGAGCATAGGGAGCCGACGGGCGCCGCGCCGGGATCCGCAACTCTTGCACCTGCTTGCACCGGCCCGGCAACCATCTCCGTCAGGTGACCAACGAGGAAATCAGTGGTTCACAATCACCCGCATCACTGTTACGGTCTCGGCAACCCGAAACTTCTTGCGTAACTTGCAGGAAGCTTGCCGCCGCCCCCTGTCCCCGCGGCACCTCTCCCCCGTCCCCCAGGAGCGTCGATGAGACTTTCCCGACCGAAGGTCGCCCTCCCCGCGGCCGCCCTGGCCGCCACGATGGTGGCCGCCACCCTGACAGCGCTCACCGCCGGTCCCCCGGCCGTGGCACAGACCGCCGCCGTCCAGGCCAACGGCGACTCGATCGTCCACCTCTTCCAGTGGCGGTGGAGTTCCGTGGCGCAGGAGTGCGAGAACAACCTCGGCCCGAACGGGTGGGGCGGGGTGCAGGTCTCCCCACCCCAGGAGCACGTGGTGCTGCCGAACGCGGAGGGTGCCACCTACCCGTGGTGGCAGGACTACCAGCCGGTGTCGTACCGGATCGACCAGACCCGCCGTGGCACCCGCGCCGAGTTCGTCGACATGGTCCAGCGGTGCCGGGCAGAGGGCGTCAAGATCTATGTCGACATGGTGCTCAACCACATGAGCGGTACCGGTTCGGCGGGCAGCGGACCTGGCAGCGCGGGCACCGTCTACAGCAAGTACGAGTACCCGAACCTGTTCGACGACGGCTCCGGTGACAGCTACCGGTACGCCGACTTCGGCCCCTGCTACCGGACCATCAGCAACTGGAACGACAAGACCGAGGTCCAGGACTGCGAACTGCTCGCCCTGGCCGACCTGAACACCGCCGACCCCGAGGTACGCCGCAAGGTCGCCAAGTACATGAACTCGGTGATCGACCTGGGGGTGGCCGGGTTCCGGGTGGACGCCGCCAAGCACGTCCAGGAGTCGCACCTGGCCGACATCATCAGCCGGCTCGCCGACGTGCCGGGCTTCGGCGGCAAGCCGGACCTGTTCCACGAGGTGTACGGCGACGCCACCATCCCCTACACCGCGTACGCGCCGTACGGGGCGGTGACCAACTTCGACTACCAGCGGTCTGTCGCCTCGGCCTTCCGGGACGGCAACATCGCACAGTTCGCCAACATGCCGAACTACGGCGGGCTCACCTCCGGCCAGGCGATCGTGTTCGTCGACAACCACGACACCCAGCGGGAGAGCCCCACCCTCACCTACAAGAACGGCGCCCGCTACTACCTGGCCGACTCGTTCATGATGGCCCACCCGTACGGGCGTCCGCAGTTGATGTCCAGCTACGCGTTCGGGTCGGTGCACGGCCAGGGGCCGCCCAGCAGCGGCAACGGCACCACGAACGCCACCAACTGCAACGACTCGGAGTGGATCTGCGAGCACCGCAACGAGCAGGTCGCCGGGATGCCGAGCTTCCGCAACGCGGTCGCCGGCGCCGGCATCACCAACCAGGTCACCGACGGCAACGGTCGGCTCGCCTTCGCCCGGGGCAACCGGGGGTACGCGGCCTTCAACGCCACCGCAAGCGCCTGGAGCCGGTCCTTCACCACCAACCTGCCCAACGGCACCTACTGCAACGTCGCCCGGGGCACCTTCGACACCGGCACGAGGGCCTGCACCGGCGGCACCGTCTCCGTCGACGGCGGCTCCTTCACCACGAGCATTCCGGCCGACCGTGGGGTGGCGTTGCACGTGAACGCCCGTACCGACGGCACGACCCCGCCGCCCACAGTGACCCCCACCCCGACCCCGACCACCCCGGTGGGTGCCACCCGGTTCTCGGTCACCGCGCAGACCAACTGGGGGCAGGAGGTCTACGTGGTCGGGTCCATCCCCCAGCTGGGCAGCTGGAACCCGACCGCCGGGGTCAGGCTGGGCACCGACTCGGCCACCTATCCGACCTGGACCGGGTCGGTGAACGTCCCCGCCGGGACGTCCTTCCAGTGGAAGCTCGTGAAGATCGGCAACGGGCAGACCGTCTGGGAGTCCGGCGCGAACCGCACCTCCACCGCCGGTGGCACCGTCACCGGCACCTGGCGCTGACCGGGCGCACCACCACCGTCGGGCCCGCAACCCCACCCACCAACACGGCCCCGCCCAAGAAAAAACCATCAGTATGGAGGAGGAAGCACAAGCCCAAGCGCGCCCCCAC